>CALHRB010000349.1 GCA_938038165.1 Candidatus Kapaibacterium sp.
AGACTGTCAGATTAATACCAAAATTAGTATCATTCTCAAGACAATGGCTTATTAAAAATTTGTATCGCTCCTCAAAAATGTGAAGTTGTATGATAGAGTTTGGAAATAAAACTAAATTTAGAGGAAATAGTCCTTGCAAATACATTCAGTTAAAAATAATATTAAATTTCAAAAAAGCAATTTAAGAAAGATTTGATAAAAAATGATCATGTAAGATTGTAATCTAATTCAGTTGTTTAAAGGAATTATTATGAAAATGAACGTATCCCATAGAGAATGAGAAATAATAACAGGAATAAGCGATTTTGTTTTCATATAGATATAACCCCAGAAAAAACCACATATTAATGCAGCAAGTAGCAAAATCAGATTTAAAGCCCAAATATGAACAAAGCCATAAATAAGAGTTGCAATAACATATGCTTTTATGTCTCCAAATTTTTCTTGTAATGAATTTTGAACGAATCCACGCCAGAAAATTTCTTCAGCAGGTCCGATAAGGAAGAACAGAGCTAAACCAATAAAAAAATTATCGGCTTGATTTTTTGTCAGATAAATGTTATCTATTTGTTGATTAGCAAAATCAAACATCCATTGCGAAATAAAATTTCCAAAGTAGAATATAATATAGAGAAAGAAAGCCGATAGTATTCCATACAAAAGATAAATGGATTTGAAATGAAAAAGTATATTGAATTTATGCCTTTGAAAATATAAACTGTATAAAGTCAAGGTTGAAGTAGCAATAATCATAACAGCCCAAAAATTTAAATTTTGGGCTGTTGCAGGGAAAAACATTAAAAACCAAAAAAAGGTTGCTAATAAACAACCCATTATTATTTTAATCATAGGAAATAAGAGATTAATATGCCAATTGAAAGTAATAAACCAAACATCATATGATGCTGGGCTGTCTGGACGTCAAGCATAGCTATAGGTGCAGGATTGTCGGCATCAACATTTGAAATTAATTTTACATTTTTCAGAGCAGGTGGCAAACTCAGAAAAACAAGGAGACTCCATGGCGAGAGAACCTTAAGTATTATGAGTATGATTACGCTCAGAAATGCACCGAAAGTTAAAAAATAATATTCAATTTTTGACCCTTTTAAACCCACAAGCATTGCTAATGTTTTTATATTTGCTCTTTTATCAAATTTTATGTCTCTTGTGTTATTAGCATGAAGAATTGCAACAACTAGGAATCCGACAGGTATTGAAACATAAAGAACGTTATAATTAATTTCACCGGTAATTCCAAGATATGCTCCAAGAACGAGCAAAGGACCAAATAACATAAAAATTAACAAATCTCCGAGAGCAATATATTTAAATTGAAATGGTTTTGCGGTATAAAAATATCCACCAATTAAGCCTATAATACCAAGAATCAGGATGTCAGTGCCTCTGAAATATACTAATGTAAGACCTAAAACAAATCCAATTACAAAAGCTATAATACCAGCATTTAAAACCTGTTTTGGTTGGAGAAGACCCTCAACGAGTACTCTGCTCGAGCCAAATGTGTCCGTTTTGTCTACCTGATTTCTGTAATCAAAATACTCTGAAACAAGGTTTGCTCCAGTATGGAAAAGAACTGCACAGATTAAAATCAATGGTAATAGAAACCAAGCTGTGTCAGTTGCTCTGTCTGTGAGAGCTAACATGGAAGCAAGGATTACAGGGGTAACCGAAGCAGAATAAGCAAAAGGTCTGAATGCTTGAATCCACACACTTAATTTTGATCTTTTTGGTGAATTAGGTTTGTTCTGTTTATCCATAATTTTTTCCTAATGTAAAAACAAAAATTATTAAAAAGAATTAATACGAAAATTATTTCAAGTTCTAATTTAACAAACCCAAATTTTTAAACAAATTTTTTCAAACTATTATCAAAACAAATTAATTGTTAAATTAACATTCAATTTGATTGTAATATTAACTTTTTTTATGAAATTAAAAAAATGTCGTTTAAGTTATTAAAGGCAGAGCAAACAAATAGTAGTTCAAAAATACTGCAGAATTTAAATAGTGAACAAATTAAAGCAGTAACAAAGCTTGATGGACCATTACTCATAATTGCAGGTGCCGGAAGTGGAAAAACGAGGGTTTTAACTCATAGGATTGCATATTTGGTGGAACAAGGGGTAAGTCCAAATAGTATTTTAGCACTAACCTTCACAAATAAAGCAGCTGAAGAGATGAAATCTCGAATTGCTTCAATTCTGAATTATGAAATAGCCTCCAGAATATGGGCAGGGACATTTCATTCAATTTTTGCCAGAATACTTAGAATTGAGGCAGAGCATTTAGGTTACACAAGCTCTTTTACTATCTACGATGAAGAAGATTCCACAAGAGTGGTCAAAAACATTATGGCAAAACTTGGACTTAGTACTCAGATTTATCAGCCATCAATTGTCAGATCAAAAATATCCTGGGCAAAAAACCAGGTAATGAGTTGGATTGAATATAGAAATAATGCTGAAACACTTATCGACAAACAAACCAGTCTGGTATTTGAACATTACGAAAAAGAATTGAAAAATAACAATTCTATGGATTTTGATGATTTACTAATTAATATGAACAAATTATTGGAGTCATCAACGGAAATACTGGAAAAATATCAAAACAGATTCAAATACATATTAGTTGATGAATATCAGGACACAAATCGTGCTCAATACCTTGTGATTAAGAAATTAGCAGAAAAAAGCGGAAATATTACAGTTGTCGGAGATGATGCACAAAGTATCTATAAATGGCGAGGAGCTGATATAAGAAACATTCTTGAATTCGAAAGAGATTTCAGAAATGCATCAATTATCAGATTGGAGCAAAATTATCGTTCGTCTGGAAATATACTCAGGGCAGCTGATTCTGTAATTAAGTTTAATAAGAACCAAATTGAAAAAAATCTTTGGACTGACAAAGACCCAGGCGACTTAATCGAGGTTATCGAATATGATGATGACCGAATTGAAGCTTATAAGATAATTGATACAATAAAAAGTAAAATTGATTCAGATGGATATAAATTAGGTGATTTCGCAGTTTTATACAGAACGAATGCTCAATCCTTAGCCTTGGAAAACGCTTGTTTAAGGAGCAATTTGCCTTATGTTGTTATTGGGAGCACCTCTTTTTACAAACGTAAAGAGATAAAAGATGTCCTTGCTTATCTGAAGTTTTTGATTAATCCAAGTGATAATGAATCATTGGTCAGAATGGTGAATGAACCCCCTCGAGGTATTGGTCCTGCAACAATCAATCATCTTAGAGAATTTGCCGATGGGAGACGTATAAGTTTATTTGAATCATTCAAATTGATTGATGAATGCGAGCAAATTCAGGATAGATATAAAAATTTAGTAAAGAAATTTTCTGATTTTCTATCTAAATACATTAAAGAATACCATGAAATTTCAAATGAACTGACAAAAAATCATCTTGATATTGTAAACTTAATAAAAAATAAAGACGATAAGATTTTAAATTATTCAGAGAATCAAAAATTT
>CALHRB010000350.1 GCA_938038165.1 Candidatus Kapaibacterium sp.
TCTGGACAAATGAAGGGTGGGCAAAAAGCGCTCCCTTTTTATGGGCCCTCCATGCAGCCGAGGCGTTTGAACTCATCCCGTTGGTGGAAAGGTAATAGGCGTTTCCATAGCCTCCTGTTGCCAGAACGACTGCATCGCCCCAGTGTGACTCAATTTTGCCTGTTACTAAATCTCTTGTAACAATACCTCTGGCAAAACCATTAACAAGAACAATATCAAGCATTTCTTTGCGGTTATGCATTTTTACGGTTTTTTTGCCGATTTGCCTTGATAAGGCTGAATAAGCTCCAAGAAGAAGTTGCTGACCTGTTTGCCCACGCGCATAAAAAGTTCTTGAAACTTGAGCACCACCAAAAGAGCGATTATCAAGCAGACCTCCGTATTCTCGGGCAAAAGGCACTCCCTGAGCAACACATTGGTCAATGATATTATTACTAACTTGAGCTAATCTATAAATGTTAGCTTCCCTTGAACGAAAATCTCCACCTTTTACCGTATCATAAAATAATCTCCAGATGCTATCACCGTCATTAGGATAATTTTTTGCAGCATTTATACCACCTTGAGCAGCAATTGAGTGTGCTCTTCGTGGGCTGTCGTGATAGGTGAAAGCCTCAACGTTATAACCAAGCTCTGCCAGAGTTGCTGCAGCGGAAGCTCCGGCAAGACCTGTTCCAACAATTAGGATTTTATATTTTCTTTTGTTTGCTGGATTGATAAGTTTCATTTCGAAACGATGTTTGTCCCATGAGTCTTTGATAGGACCAGTTGGTGTTTTGCCATCTAATATCATAATCTACCTCCCACCAACCCAAGCAGTATGGTAATTGGTATAGAAATTAAACATAGTACAATTATAATGGATAAAATTGTGCTGGACTTTTCAATTGTGCTGAAATAGTGTTTCTGATTGAATCCCAAAGTCTGAAACATGCTTTGTATGGCGTGGTTCAGATGGAACCCAACAATTACTACTCCAATGATATAAACTATTGAAATAAATGGATTTTGAAAACCAGCAACTACCATCGAGAAAACATCTGTCCGTTGAATGAGCACTTCATTAACAGAATGAGGCAATGAGTATGTTTCTGGTTTAACGTGTTCAGGATTTGTTATATGCATTGTAAAGTGCATAATATGGTAAACAACAAATGAAAAAATCATAATACCAGTCCATATCATTGTTCTGGATGTCAGTTTTGCTTTCATATAATTTTTGACGGCATATTTATCTGGTTTTGCATTAAGATTATGCAATTTAAGATAAACAGAGGTTATTATATGAAAAACTAATGCAAGAAATAATATAATTCGAATTACCCAAAGTAAGGGTCCAAGACTATGCAAAAATTGTGAGTAGGTATTAATCGTATCGCTGCCTAAATAAATTAGGAGATTGCCAGCTGTGTGCACAATAATATAAAGAACGAGCAAAACTCCAGTTACAGCCATAACAACCTTACTCAGAATCGTTGATTTTAAGTAGTTTGTCAAAGAAGCCATATCACTTATCAGTATTGTTAAAAAATTTTTATCTAATGCCAAATCTTAAATTACAATTTTTTAATTAATAAAAAAATTATCTGAATAAACGGAATCTTGGCTTAACATGGGAAATTGTGAAATGTGAAAAAAAATGTGATTTGCTAAGTCTAATAAATATTTATAATTAGATATTTTAATAAAATTTAGCAAAGTTAATTAAAATCAAAGAAGCAAGAAATTTTTAAAAAAAATTGAAATTTGTAATAGAATGTTGTTTATTAATCATACATTGTTCTCAACAATTTATTATTTTTATCTAATTTTAATGGATTTTTGACGAGTTGACCGAGGAATTGATTGAATTTTTTCAGGTTGTTTCTTTGCCATAATTCGAATTCCTGCTTGTCTGCAACATCGAAAAGCCAATAGTTATAGGCTTCAAAATTTCCGGAATCAAGGATTTTTTTCTGGAAATCGAATACAAGATTTGGATATAAATTATTATACTTCTTATTGAACCAATTGTTAATGAATGATTCTCTAATTTTGATTATGTCTTTAACAGGTACACTTGAAGTTTTCACTAGAATGTATGGTTTCGTAGATTCAACCATATTATCCTGGAATGCCATTTGAAAAGGTATGCGTTTTTGATCAAGGTTTTCGGAAACAATCCTGACTTCGCTGAAGGAAACTTTATAAAGACTGTCTTCAGGCGAAAAAAGTCCTGAATTGTAGGTTTCGTAGAGTAGTTTACTTATTTCGTCACGTCGTTTGAAATTTTTTGCAATATTTAAATAAATCTCTGCATAAAGAACGGTCCAGATTTTTTCACCAGTACGGGAAAAGTATTTTGCAAGGTAATAGTAGTTATTTTCGTACGAGGGATCAACTTCAATACCCTTTTCCCAATAACCAATAACCTCCCTAACACGTTTTTTACCGACTAGAGCGAGCCCATATTCCATATACAACCTGCCCGAGTTGGGAAATTTTTCAAGTCCTTCGCTGTAAATTGCCAATGCTTTATCGGAATTTTCTATAAAGTGATAACTATTTCCAAGGAGTTGATAAACCTGATCATTTACATCTTTATGATTTCTTAATGTATCAAGGATTTCGATTGCTTTGTCATAGTCTTTATTGTTATAGTGAGCCAAAGCTATTTCATAAATATAATCGAGGACTTCGGGTTTAAGCTTATGAGCTTTTTCGAAATATTCTATAGCTTTTTCGTTGTTGCCTTTGTTCAAAAGCTCAATGCCTTTTTTGAAAAAATTATCTGCTGTGACTGGTTTCGTTTTTTTTGAGTATGCAAAACCAAGCAGCAATATTGTCATAATTGTCATTATATAAATTTTCATTTTTCACCAAATAAATTTTCCAATTTTACAACAAAAATACCGATAATTTTATTGTAACTTTTTTTAATTAATTGTATAATTAAGAATGTGTAGTAGCGTCTAAAAAAATAGTTTGTTATTTTTAATTTGTTGCTTATGAAAAAAAATTACTTGATTTATACATTCATATTCTTTCTGTTCAGTACTCTCAATTCACTATCATACGAACCATGTGATACAGTCAGAAGTTGTTTGGGTAATGCTTTGACACTGACAATCACACAGGGGAAAGGTGCCCATTATGTTGATGTCGAAAAGACAAAATCTATGAGTAGACTGAAAGATTCAATGACAATTGAGTTTTGGATGAAGCCAGAAAAACAAGCAGGTACTACTCAATTTGTTGCAGGTCTATGGGGACCAGGCGAAGACAAAAATGATGTTTGGGTCATTTATTTTACTCCTGACGATTTTCTTGTATTCGAGTTAAATGGCGACAAAACAAATTTAAAGAAAACCGACAATACTATCGTAAAAATTCCAGCCTCCCAACTTTATAACCGATGGAATCACATAGCTGCAGTATTTGACGGTAAAAGGGCTATGGCTTATATTTATTTAAATGGAATAAAAGCTGATTCATCCACGAATAATATATATCCACTAACAAAACTTAGGGTTCAGCAGGAAGATAAACTCCCATTGCAGATTGGAAGTTGTAATGGGCTTTCGGATAATTCGAACAATAGAACTTTTAAGGGGCAAATTGATGAATTTAGAATTTGGGCAAGGTTGTTCACTGATTTGGAATTATATTGTAATCGTCTTAAATCCTTCGAAGGGAACGAAACGGGTTTGATTCTCTATTATCGTTTTAACGAGGTTCCAAATAATTATATTCTATGTGACGCCACACCTAACGGAAACATTGGAAGAGCTCGTAGCGGTGCCTCCTGTCAGAAATCTGACAGACCCTTTTATCAAACTATTTTTACAAATGTCAAATCTATTACTGACACTTTGAAATGCGACACAACCAAAACTTGGACCATTACCGTTACAGATACTTCTATGTGTGGATCAAGGGTTTGGATGAGGGTTATTGATGATTTGGCATCGAGTTATAAAATAACACCTGCCAATTTAGTTCTTACAAAAAATGTTCCTGCCACATTTACTGTTACTCTCAACACGACCTTCACAGGGAATATCAGTTCAAGACTTCAGATTATTAACTATAATCGCTGTGGTATTACAAATACAATTCCGTTGAAAATAACAAGGATGACAGAATTGAGCTTTTCAAGGGTCAGCATTGATTTTGGAAAAGTGCTTGCTAATTGCGTCAACAGTCCTTATGTTGATTCCGTTATCAGAATTTGTAACAATACAATCACCCTTGGAGCGCCAAGGGATATTACAATCTCGCAATTAAGAACAAACAGGCCTAATGTTTTTGGTATTATCACTGCACCAACGCCAATCACTCTAAGACCAGGTGAATGCATTAATGTTACTGTAAGATTTTTTCCAGGTTCGGTTACGGCTGATTATACAGATGTTTTAAGAATTACTTCAAACGATAGGTGTCAGGGAAGTAATGTTATCTCACTCAAAGCAACTGCCCAGGAAGCTATCGCAATAAAGAACCGAGGCAATAAACGAATTGATACTCTTGATTTTGGCAGTGTTTGCGTTGGTTATGTATCGGATGCGATTGAATATTTATGGGAAAATCTAACTGAGGAAAAAATCACAGTCCAGAACATTATTTTGCCAACTCATTTCATCGGCAAGAAATTTATTTTTCCGGTTACATTAGACCCCAAGACTGGCTATAATCCTAATTATTTCAGGTTTCTTCCTCAGACAAGAGGTAACTTCTTCGATTCTATAGTATTTGTTGTTAATGCTGGGAATTGCCTTGTTAACAGAAAGGTATATGTAAAAGGCAAGGGATATGTTGCTGACCTTAGCTTTGCTGTGGACTCTGTTGATTTTGGCGATGTCATTGTCGGAAAGGAAAGGACTATGACTATTAATCTTACAAATAATAGTGAAGATCCCCTTGATCTTACTTTATACCTACGTAAAGGTAAAGTATTCTTTCTAACAAGTAGCAGAACATTAAGAATTGAACCCGGAAGAACCGCTGTAGTTCGGGTTTCAGCAAGACCATTAGTGGATTCAGTATATTTTGATGAACTCTGCTTTTTTGAAACGAGATGCAATACTTCTGGCTGTGTAAAGCTGAGAGTTAGAGGGATTTATGAAAGGTTCAAATTCGAACCTCCTTTAATGCAAGTTCTTAATGTTGTTGGCTGCTCTTTCAGGGATGATAGTTTAAAAATCATAAATACATCAGAGGTCGAACAGAGTCTATCCAAATTTCAGCTTGATGATCCATCGGGTAGATTTTCTGTTGTGTTCCCATCAGTACTACCCGATAATCTAAATTTAAAACCTTCAGAAAGTTATAAATTTATATTTAGATATACTCCCGGAGATGTTCTTCAGGATTATGCAGACAGGGCTTATCTGAGGTATGAGACAAGCGATGCTCAGCAGTGGGCAGGGGTATTGCTCGGTTCCTCAATTTCCCCCAAAATTTTAGTTACTGAACTGAAAATTTTCGGAACTCTCGAAGTTGGTGACAAAAAACGTGATACCGTTCTTATTGAAAATATATCACCTTTCCAAGTTAAAATCGATAGTATAATAACAACTGAGGGGTACGAACTGATTTATCCCGTCTCAAATATAAATAAATGGCTAAACCAGCGGGATACTATAATGGCAATAGTTGATTTTAAACCAACAGAGGCAAAAGAATACAATGGAAGCCTGCAGGTTTTTTCAAGTTCACCTTGCGAAGTCCAATCAAGCGGACTAATGAAGGGTAAAGGAATTATTGTGCCCCTTGAAGCCCCGATATCAGTCATCAGCTATGGTTTTGTCAGACCTTGCGATTGTCGAACAAGGGAAATTCCTTTAATAAACCAATCGCTTGTGTTCCCTATGAGAATAGACAGCGTTTGGATAGATTCTACTGGTATCGCCAATGGAACTCCAGAGTTTTTCACCTGGAATTCATTTTATTCTCCAAGTGGTATTACTCCTTATTCGATACCACCAAAATCATTTGATACATTAAGAATCAAATATTGTCCAAGGTCGCCATCCCTGCCACAATATGTTGATAATGCAGCACGAATTAATTTGAAAGCCAGTGGTTCAGGTTGGGACGGGCATTATGAAACATTCCTTGTTGGCAAGAGAGCATTATTAATGCTTCCTGAGCCTGATTATGCCATATTCCCACCAACAAGGGTTGACACATTTTCAGTTCCCCAATATGTTGATATAAAAATTCCTGATTATGATGTAAACCCTGATAGAGCATTATTAAGGATAGACTCCATCAGTTTTGAACCGAACGAAAGAGTTTTCTTTTATTCGGATAGTCTTGACAATCCTACCCCTTTTGTTGTTGATACTTCTAAATATCTAAGGTTAAAATTGAACTTCAAACCAAGAGCCGTTAGAAATTACAGCGCTAAGATGAAAATTTATTTTAGTGAGCCTTGTCCAGTAACCGACACCACTGTATTCCTCTTCGGCTCAGGATTTGCTCCCGCATTTGGTTTGGCATTAAATTTTGACAACCACAGGAATGAAACTGATACTTTTAGAGTAATCACTTGCGACACTTTGTTA
>CALHRB010000351.1 GCA_938038165.1 Candidatus Kapaibacterium sp.
TATCTTGCACAGAAAGTACATCCCGACTTGAGATATGAACTCGAAACTGCATCGGTTAATATCCTTAATAACATAGACAACTACGACAGACCATTCCAGTTCCCAAAGGGACAAATAGAAGTTAAGAATGTGGACTTTGGAATTAAAAAAAATTGATGGAGAGAATATGAAACAAATGAAGCTAAAGAGATTGAATTATCAATCTCCATTCGAGAGAAAGTTAATCGACAAATTAACAATGATACTGCTCTACGTGGCAGTCGGACTTCTTTTAATCACAGTTTTAGTAATCAAATCAGGAGTAAAATAATATGTTCAAAATAGTAAAATCAGACGAACCCTTGGTAGTAGAAACCATAAATATTCTAATCTACGGAGAACCGGGTTCAGGCAAGACAAGCCTTGTTAATACTGCAGAAAGCCCACTAACATTAGACTTCGACAAAGGCGTTCACAGAAGCGACTTCAGAAAGGACGTTCTCGTTATCGAAAGCTGGAAGCAAATAAACGATAACATGGCAGAGCTAATCAAGACTTTCGGGAATTATAATACAGTCATCCTCGATACAATAGACACACTTTTAGACTACATGGGAGCTTGGATTATTGACCAGGAAACAAAGCTTGCCCGCAACAAGCTCCAATTCTATGGGAAACTCAAGGACGAATTTTCGCTCTTTGTCGGCAAGCTCAAGACACTCGGGAAGGATGTCGTAATGATAGCACACGTCAGGGAAAAGGAAGAAGGTGACCTCAGAATCAAGAGGCCTGCTATAACTGGAGGAAGCTATGACAGGGTCTTGCAGACAGCTGATTTTGTCGGTTACCTGTTTATTAAGGATAACAAGAGAACGATTGACTTCAATCCGACGGATTATTGGATTGGCAAGAACTCTGCAAAATTCAGCTCAATGCTCATTCCTGATTTCAACACAATACCAAATTTCTTTGCAGGACTCATTACCCAAATGAAAAACGCAATCAACGGACAGACACAGGCACAAGCTGAGACAGTAAGACTAATCAAGGAATTGAACGAGAAAGTTCTCAAAATGAGTACCGCTGCTGAAATCAACAGTTTCTTAACCGAGCTTACCGGAATGAAGAATGGAGTTAAAAAGCAGGTATGGGACAAGATTCAGATTAGAGCAAAAGAATTGAATTTTGAGTTCAACAAGGACGAGAAAAAATTCCACTCAAAACAGTTAGCAGTTAGTAATGAGCAAGTAGCAGTTAAAGATAGAAAGACAGTTACAGATAAAAATGTAACAACTGCTGACTCCAAACTGAACATTGCTAACTCTATTCAAGAACCTGATTTCAGCTTTGAGTAGTAGGCAATTATGATACAAGTTGATTTTAGAAAACAACTGCCACAATGGTCTGGGAAGTCAAGATTGAATAGCTTAATCTCGGTTTTTACACGTGAGATAATCTATTATATCAAGACCAAGCACAGAATCAAAAAGCCACTCTTGAAACCATATTACAAAATTCTTTATGACGAGGAAAAGGCAACCGAATACATCAGTATACTTTGGTATGTCGACGACAAGGATTCGCTTTGCAAGCACAAGGTTATCTGGCTGAATACGGTAAACGTAAAGCCGATGGTCAACAGATACATTGGAAACAAGAAACGGAGGCATTGCTATGCTTAAAATAGCGGTAACTACTGTCGAAGCCTTCCGAAGCTATCAGAATGGCTCCGTCGAGCTTGAAGACCTGCTGAAAAGAATCAGAGGGGAATTCACGCCTTCAAGATATATGGATCTTGGCTCGGCTTTCCATGATATAATGGAAAAGGTTCACGATAGGTACATACCAGAGAGAAATATTTTCAAGGCAAGAAATGGAATTGAGTTTGATTATAATGTCATAACAAAATGCTATGAAAAAATCATTTCCGAAGCGCCTTTTGAAGTCAAAATCACCAAAGTTTACGATGTCGGAAACGAGCAGGTTGAACTTGTCGCTAAAGCTGACCAGCTCTACGGTAATTATGTTATCGAAAACAAGACATGTTGGGGAATTTTTGACTTTGAGAGGTATTTCAGTTCTTGCCAATGGAAATTCTATCTCGACATCTTTGAAGCTGAACGGGTTTTATACAATATATTCTGCTTGTCAGACAAGGCAGGCGGTATAGAGCTTAGAAGCATCGAGCAATTCTCGTTTAACGGCTATCCCGATTTGAAGGATGACATAAGGGAGCTTTTACAAGGCTTCCTCGAATTCATTCATACTAAAAATCTCGAGAAATACTTTGCTCCCGACTACAAGTACAAGGGAGAAAGACTTCCATTAACATATTCAGAAACTAAACAACAAATTGAATCAATAATTAATCAAGAGGAATTAATCATGAATATTCAAAAGATAAAGATTGCCAACCTGCTTGGCATAGAAGAGCTTGAATTTAGCCCTGGAAAATTCACTATTATCGAAGGCAGGAACGGTTCGGGAAAGACAAGCATTCTCGAAGCGATAAAACATGCCCTGAACGGAGGACATGATGCAAAGTTGCTAAGAAACGGAACCGACAAAGGCGAAATAGTATTAGTTCTCGATGACGGCGTTCAGCTTACCAAAACAGTTACACAATCAAAATCCGATGTAAAGCTCATAGACAAGGACGGCAACAGGATTAACAAGCCTCAGACATATATAGACAGGCTGATAGATATGCTGTCGGTAAATCCGGTACAGTTTCTTACAGCAGACAAGAAGAACCGAGTAAACTATCTGCTCGAGGCTATTCCTATGAAAATCACATTGGAACAGCTTGAAAGCTCGCTTAACGGAATGAGTGGAAGGGTAAGAGATGATTTATCCGGACATGCTCTCGAAGTCATCAGTAGAATCTACAGGCAATTCTATGACGAAAGAACTGGCATAAACAGGGCATTGAAGGAAAAGACGGCTACGATGTCCCAATTGAAGGAATCTGTTTCAGAAATCAATTATGCTCCCGATGAGCTTGCGAACAAGCTAAAGGAACTTGAAAATAAAAAAGGAGATATGGAATCTAAAAAGAGCTTGTTCCTCGAGCAAGCAGTTAATTTCAGAATCAAGAAGCTCGACGAAGAAGAAGAAAGGTTCCAGGAAGCAATTAACAAGCTGAGAACTGAGCATGAGGAAAACAAGAATCATATTTACGAGCATTTCGAGAAGCAAAAGGAAGGAATTCAGTCAAAATTCGATGAGAAGTATTTACCGCTCCTAAGCGAACTCACGGCTTTTCAGGAAAAGCAGAAGCAGTATGCTTCGCAGGAAAAGACCAGAGAGCTTGTTGAGCAGTTCCACAAGGAATGTCAGAACTTGAAGGATGAATCCGAGAGACTGAGCGGGGCATTGACAGGACTCGAGAACTTGAAGGCAAATCTTCTTAAGGAACTACCTATCGAAGGACTCGAAATCAAGGACGGTGAAATCTATTGTAAGGACATAGTGTTTGACAAGCTCAACACAGCCGAGCAAGTTAAGATTGCAGTTGAAGTAGCCAAGTTGAGAGCATCCGAGCTTGGTATTATATGTGTTGACGGAATCGAAAGACTTGACAAGGATACATTCAACGAGTTCAAGTCAAAGGCAATCGAATCTGGTTTGCAGATGCTTGTAACGAGGGTTGGAAACACTGAACTGAATATCAGGTCTGAAATGGTAGCATGAAATTCAAAGCCCCGGCACTTTCAATTCTAACAATTACCTCTCATGCTGCAGGAAGGGTCGGGGTGCATTTAAAAACTAATAAGGAAAACAAAGAGATGAAATTTAATTTGAGTATAAATAAAAACATGATAAACAAGGCAAATCCATCCTTGTATGGTTGGAGAAATGCAGAATTCACAGGTGATGAGCTTGCAGAGCATATACGAAATGGGTTTGCATTCTCGCCTGGAATCTTAAAGCCAAATGCTTCGGGTAGGAAGCCTTCGATAAAGGACATACAATCCGCACAGATTTTGGCTATAGACATCGACAATGACATCAAAAGTTATAACAGCATTACAAAAAAATATGACAAGCGGAAAAAGACAGAACAGGAAGGCTATTGGTACTTTGCAGCGGCAAAATTTAATAACTTTATTATTGAAAACGCCTTGCTGATTTACACCACACCCAGCCACAAATCTGACTTTGAAAGGTTTAGGATTGTCTTTGTTATTGAAAATACTATTACAAATCCTGAAGATTATCGTAAAGCAATAACAGTTTTGATAGACAAATTCGGAGGCGATAAATCCTGCTCTAATATAGATAGACTGTTTTATGGACACCGGGATTGCGAGCTTGAGTATTTCGGCAAAATCTTAAGTACTGACATTTTAAAAAGTAATTATGGATTATTATGAAAGAAGCATATTATTTTTCTCACGACAGCAATGCAAGAAACGATGAGAAAGTCCTATGTCTCAGGGCTGATTACGGCGTAGAAGGCTATGGAGCATTCTGGTTCCTCATTGAAATGATGTTTGAAAACCAGAATACGTCCCTGAGCCATAAGCATATAAAGGGCATCGCCCACAGCTTGAACATGGATATAGAGCTTCTTTCAAGGATAATTGCGTCCTGCATCGACTACGGACTTTTTATAAGCGATGGTGAATATTTCTGGAGTGAATCCCTGTAAAAAAGAAAGGGTGAATATATAAACAAGCGTGAGAAGAAAGTCGAAGCAGGAATGAAAAGTGGAGAAGTGCGAAGGCAGAAATCCATCGAGGCAAAGGAACAAAGTTTAACTGATGTTCAAAAAGAATACAATTCTTTCGAAACAAAAGTGGAACAGAATTCAAGCGATGCTCAAGCAATGATTGAACAGAATGCGAACAATGTTCAAGCAAACATCGAACAAAAGCAGAACACTGTTCCAACGCAGAGCGAACACATTGCGAACAGTGTTCAAACAGTGCTTGAACAGAACTTGAACACTACTGAACAAACGCTGAACACAGAGGCAACAGAAATGAACAAAGGAAAGGAAATTAAAGAAAAAGAAATAAAAAATATTTCTTCTTCTCCTCCGAAATCGGAGATTTCGGAAGAAGGGAAGGAATTTTCACTCTTTTTCAAAAACTTGCTTCCACCCACACAGAAAGTAACCGATGCAGACTTGAAAAACTGGGCAGATACCTTCGACAAGCTCATCAGGATTGACAAGCGTCCAAGGGAGGAAATCTACCAGGTAACCGAATGGGCTCGCAAGGATTCTTTCTGGGGTGAACAGGGAAATTTCCTTTCTGCTTGCAAGCTGCGAAGCAAGAGCAAGGACGGAGTTCTGTACTATGACATCTTTCTGCAAAAATTCAAGCGAGAAAGGAGCAAATCCAATGGAACAGCAATTGGACAGCAAGTCCAAAGACCAGCTTGGATTACAGCAAAAGAATGAGCTTTTGGCTATTCTGGATTCACTGTTTCCGGAGCAGAGACTTCTCGATGAAAACAGCCTGTACAGAAAGAAAGCTGATTTCGCTTTCGAGCTGATGCAGAAGCAGAAATGGACTATCGAGGAGTTTGAAAGGACGCTTCTTGAATTCTCATACAAGTGGTCTTATAATTCTTGGATGCCTGCAAATATTCTCGAATTTAAGAGGAAGCTTTTTTCGGACAATGAAATGGTGATTTGATATGAAGAAAGCTCTAAAGAAAGAATGGAAATATTTTGAACTCGACGGAATCTACCGTAGAAAGCAATTCTTCGGAATTGATTTTTATGAGTTTGTAGAGAGGGCGGCTATCCGAATGGATGGCCAAGCCATAATGGAATTTGATGGTAAGATGAAAGCCGAAATAGCCGCCGGTCTTGCTTTTAATGATATAATAAAAAATTACACATATTCAAAAGGAACTATAAAATGATAAAAATATCAGGACTGTATAAATCAACATCGAAGAAGGGCGAAGCCTTTCTTTCGGGAAAATCAATGGATGGTGTGAAGTATTTTGTATTCAAGAACCATAAGAAAAAGGACAGCCATCCTGATTATAACTTGTATATGGAAGACATTGAAGATAAATCTTCAACGCCAAAAGCTGCGGCAACAGAAGATTATTCAACTCAGTCGAATACTGACGATGACATTCCATTCTAAAGGAGACGACGATGGCTCTAAGATTTGAAGATTTTGGAATATACGGAATTGACCCTTTGAAATATGGCGAACAAAGAACGACTTGTCCGAAATGCTCACCATACAGACAGCCTTCACATAAGAATATCAAGTGCCTATCAGTGAATCCAGAAAAAGGAAC
>CALHRB010000352.1 GCA_938038165.1 Candidatus Kapaibacterium sp.
AGCAAGAACCTGGAATTCGTTGGCCGAAGCAGTCTTTGCTTCACTTGAAATGGAACCAATTATTGAATATATTGAAATGCCTGGGGAATTAAAAGATCAGTATCAAAATTTTACACAAGCAGACATCAAAAAATTGGAAAGGACAAAATGCTCTGTTGAATTTACTTCTCTGGAAGATAGTATTAATGACTATGTCAAAAATTATCTGACAAAGAATTGGAAATATTATTAATTTTTTGAAAAATCGGAAAAAAATATGGCAACACTCAGAGATATTAGACGAAGAATAAATGCAGTAGCAAGCACAGCCAAAATAACTCAGGCAATGAGAATGGTTTCGGCTGCTAAATTAAGGAGAGCAGACGAAGCTATAAGGTCAGCCAGACCTTACTCTGCAAAAATTAAGGAAATGCTCAATAATCTGATAGTATCGGTCGGTGAAAATTATGACCATCCTCTCATTGAAAAGCGGAAACAAATCAACAACTTGGCTATTGTTGTTATTTCATCCGACAGGGGTTTATGCGGAAGCTTCAACACAAGTCTTTTCAGGTATGTAAACCGTTATATTAAAGAAGAAATGCATGCTGAGTTCCCTGAACTTAAAAATACTTCTTCGGTTTTAGTGGGAAGAAGAGCTGTTACATCCTTTAGGAATGAAAACATAGAAGTTTTGAAAGAATACCCCGGTTTTTTTCAAAAAATTGAATTTCAACAAGCAAAAAACATCATTGAATTACTGACTGAACAGTTTATTTCCAATAAAGTAGATAAAGTTATAGTTTTTTATAATTGGTTCAAGAATTTAATTTCTCAGGTTCCTACAAGACTTGATCTTCTGCCGATAGAGCCAAAGGTAGAACAGTTGAAGAATGAAAAATTTAATGTTGATTATATATTTGAGCCTGACAAGAACTCTATCCTTGATGAATTGCTTCCGAAGAATCTTGAAATTCAGATGTGGAAAACAATATTGGAATCTAATGCAGCTGAACAAGCTGCAAGAATGATGGCTATGGAAAATGCTACCAATAATGCCAAAGATCTGATCAAACATCTTGAATTGATATTTAACAAGGAAAGACAAGCTGCAATTACCAAAGAAATGCTTGAAATTGTCGGCGGTGCAAATGCATTGAAAAAGGGTTAATACTCATTCACTTTTTTAATATATTTTTGTACATCGAATTTTTTTGACATTCCGTTGAAGTTCATATAGCGGATTTTACCAAATACTTTTCTTGGGAACCAAGGTCTATCGTGAACTCCGCCAATTGACCAGGCAATTCCGGTATAGCCGTTAGGATCTCTACCGTCTAATTCGTATTTATCATTAAGATAAACAGCAATTTCAATCGCTTGCTCGGGATTTGTTGTCCATTCAAGAATTTTCTTTGCCCAATACATTCTAAGGTAACCATGCATTTTGCCCGTTTTCATCATTTCAGTTTGGGCGGCATTCCATAACTCATCGTGAGTTTTAGAAAATTCAAATTCATCGGGCATGTAAATATAATCTCTTGGGCTGTTTCTTTCTTCGTTCAAAGTATTTTTTGCCCAGTTTTGTAAGCCTTCGAAATTATCGTAATTTTGGTTGTAAAAACAGTAATTATCTGCTAATTCCTTTCGTACGATTAACTCTTCGAGAAAAACTTTTTTTGATTCTTCAAAACCATTAACTTTCATTACTTCAAGAGCTACTCTTTGAGCTGAAATCTGTCCAAAATGGAGATATGGAGATAAATTTGACTGAAAATCGTGTGTGGGAATATTTCTAAACTCAGCATAAGATCTCAATTTTTGATTGATAAATATTTCAAGAATTTTTTTTGCATTTTCTGAACCAGGCTTTATCCAATCAACTTCATTTGGATAGTTTTCGAAAGAAGATAGGTCATATTCGAAACAATGATTTTTCTTAACAAATTCTGTTGAATTGTAGTTATGTTTTTCTATTTTTGGGAATTCATCAAGAAAATCGTTTAAAACTTTGTGAATCTTTGGGCGCAAAGTGTAAGCTGCAAATTCTTCTTTTTGCGAGATATATCTGCAAGGGACAACATTATGGGCATCAACCTCATAAAATGGAATATTAATGTTTAAATTGATTTTTGATTTCCATTCCCTTTTTATTTTCAAAGGATCGAAGTCAGTAACAAGAGCACCAGCATTGATTTTTAAGAGGAAAGAAATTAACTCATCAGGAGGATTGCCTTTGAGTAATCTGAACGGAATATTGAGGGAATAGCTTTTCGCTGATTCATTTTCAAGAGATTTAAGCATAAAAGCAAAATGTCTGACAGAAGCATTAAGAAATCTGTCCACCAGAGTAAAAACAATAATTAGAGGTTGCTTGTTTTCAAAAGCCAATTGCTGAGCAAAAATTAAAGCCCAGTTATCCTCGATACGCTGGTCTCTTGACATCCAATAGACAATAGGACCTTTTAAAATTTCAAAATTATTTAATTTAAGAACACGTTTTTGCAACATAAGATTAATGAGGCATTAAGTTTTCATTTTCGAGAAAGATAGAAAAAGGAGTTTCTTTCTTCTTCCCAATATTTTTGATGTAGTTTCTAATAAGTAATTTAATGGTTTCGATATTTAAATTTCTTTTTTTGAGTTTTTCTGGTTCGATTAATTCTCCGACTTTCAATTCAATGGATTGATTGGATTTTTTTAGAATCTCACGGGCAAGTAGGAGGTTTGGTAATTTGGTATGAATAAAATTTGAGAAATAAAATATCCATGAATTTTTGCCTGAGACGTAAAAAGGAAGTATCGGGGCATTATATTTCATAGCAAATTTAAAGGCACCGTCTTTCCAGTGATAGTCTCTAATGCCAGCAAGTGTCAGTCGAGCAACCGAAGCACCGGGAAATATAATTATTGCTTCATCTTTTTTCAGAGATTCAATAATTAAATTTATGGAAGTTTTCTGAATTTTTTTTGATAGAGAATCAACAGGCAAAAACAAATCTTTGAGGAAGTCCAGGTTTAAAAGGATATTATTTGCTATGATTTTAACATCTTTTCTAACTTTTCCAATAGTTTGGAGTAAAGCTAAGCCATCAAGTGCTCCAAGAGGGTGATTAGCAATGCAAACAAGTTTTCCGGTCGCGGGTATTTTTTTTATATCATCAGTTTTTACTATACTTTTAAAATTGATATAATGAAAGAAGGCATCAATGAAATCGAAATTATATTTATCGTGATAAATTTCAAAAATTTTATTTAGTTCGTTTACTTTTAGAATTTTTGATATGAGTATTTCGAAAAGTTTTGCAACTGTTTTTGGAAGAGTCTTATAGAAACTGGGAACTTTTTCTTCAATTATTTTTCTGACATCAATTTTAGTCATAGTTTATTTTTATCAAATAATTACAGCATTGAGTTTAATTCAAAGAAAAATACAATATAAGAAATTTTCGTTATTTTTTTAGCAAATAATAAACCAATAAATCGAGAAAAAATAAAAAAATTTGTTTTTATTTTTAAGAATAAAATTTTAACTAATTTAATACAATTCATCATTTATTTTTTTGATAAAATGAGTAAAATTATAGCACTGCTAAGCGATTTTGGCTTAAAAAATAATTATGTCGGGGTAATCAAGGGTGTTATTAAAAGTATATCAAAGGATGCCGATATAATAGACATAACCCATTCAATCTCACCCCAGAACATAAAACAAGCAGCTTTTGTTTTAATGAATAGCTATAAGTATTTTCCTGAGGGAACGGTTTTTCTTAATATTGTAGATCCAGAGGTTGGATCTGATAGATTAGCTATAGGAACGTACATAAATGATAGATGCTTTCTTGCTCCAAACAACGGCTTATTAAGCTATGTGATAAAAAATGTCAAATTAAAGCAATTTTATTCCCTTGATAATAGCAAGTTTCATTTAAATAAAGTTAGTTCAACGTTTCATGGCCGAGATGTGTTTGCTCCTGTTGCTGCACACATTGCAAACGGGAAAAGATTAGAAGAAGTTGGAAGAAAAATTGGCACCAATGAAGTAATAGTTATTCCCTTTCCTCAATGTTTTCTTGATATTCAGGGGGTTTGGCATGGCGAGATAATTGAAGTTGATAATTTTGGCAATGCCATAACTTCACTTTCAATTGAGAATATGAAAATTAATATCAATGACAAAGAGGAAAATTCCAAATGGAATTTTGAAAGCGGAGACCTAAAAATTAATGGATTATGCAATATTTTTGCTGATGTTGGAATAGGAGAGGCATTGGCTTATTCTGGCAGTAGTGGTTTCATTGAAATTGGCATAAGAGATGGGAATGCTGCTGAAATGTTTGACTTAGAAATCGGACAAAATGTTTATGCATATAAAAACTAATCTAATCTTTGGTTCTGAGATATTCATAAGCTGATAATGTCATGATAGCAATCCCTGTTTTTATTGCTTCTTCATCGGGACTGAAATGTGAATTATGCAAAGGAATTATCTGTTTTGTTTCTTTTGGTTTTACTCCTAAGAACCAAAAAGCCGAGGGAACTTTTTGTGAGTAGTAAGCAAAATCCTCAGCCCACATTTTTGGCTCAAATAACTGAACTTTTTTTGCACCCAGATAATCAATAGCTATTTTTCTAATATGTTGGACAGCTTTAAAATCATTATTTAGTGGGGGATAACCGAGGGCAGGATTGAAATTACAATTACAATTATAAATGTTGGAAATATTTTTTATATAAGTCTCAATTAAGTTTAAAGCATTTTTTCTCCAAGTTTGATCGAATGAGCGCAGAGTGCCCATAATCTCTACTTTTGCCGGCAATATGTTTGTAGCCGATCCACCATTGATAGCTGTAATGGATAAAACTCCGGGAAGCAGTGGGTTGCGGTTTCGAGAGACAATGCTTTGTAAGTTAATTATAAGGCTTGAGGCTGCCAAAATTAAATCATTTCCGAGATGGGGCTGTGCCGCATGAGATTGTTTTCCAGTCAACGTAATATAGAGTTCATCAGCTGAAGCAAGGATTGTTCCTTCGGAAATAGATATTATTCCGGCTTCTTTTTCGGGGTCAACGTGCTGACCAAAAACAAAATCTGGTTTTGGAGCATCAAGTACACCCTCGTTTATGAGTTTAATAGCTCCACCTGGCAATTTTTCTTCACCGGGTTGAAAAATTAGTTTAACAGTTCCGGTGATTTTGGGTTCTAATTTTTTTAGGACTGTGGCTGTGCCCAATAATATAGCTGTGTGCATATCATGACCACAAGCATGCATTACGCCTTCGACCTTCGACGAGAATTCCAGATCGGTTTCTTCCTTAATGGGTAGAGCGTCAATATCGGCTCTTAGGGCAACGCAGGGGCTACCACTTCCGATGAATCCTATAGTACCTGTCTGACTAACAATTTCAAATTGTATCGAATTTTTTTTGAGGTACTGTCTGATTAAATCTGCAGTTTGAAATTCTGCAAAGGAAAGTTCAGGATTTTGGTGAATATGTCTTCTGATTGAGACTATTTCCTGGAAAATTAATTCTATTTCTGAATTAAGAAAATTTTTAAATTTGTTCATCAGTACAATTCCTCAATATTGACAGATATTAAATCAAAACCAAGAATTTCAGCAGAACCCTGTAGAATCATATTTGTAATTTCAAAAGGAAAATGACCAACACAATCAATTTTAAGCACTTTTTTACTTTTTGGAATTATTTCAACGGGAAATTCAGCTAAGCCAGCAATAGCAATTGCTATTGCAGTGGATATGGCACCTGTGCCGCAGGCTCCTGTTTCTGCTTCAACGCCTCTTTCAAATGTCCTTAAATGGATGTTATTATTTGGATCAATGTAATAAACATTTACGTTAGTTCCATCTGGAAACAATTTAGTTAAATTTCTTAGAGGCTTTGCAAACTTGACTAAATCAAAGTCAAAAAAATCATCTGTCTCATTAATTTTAGAATATTCAAATACGATGTGGTCAGTATTGACATTAATGTAATCTGTGAGACCCGAAAAGAAATTCTCTTCAATTTTTATATTTAGTTTTATTTCAACGGGCGGAGGCAAGTGCAGACTTACAACATCATTTTCAATTTTCGCTTGATAAATATTATCAGCCATAGAAAATTTAATAATAGGTTTAGTGAGATCCTCAATAAAATTATATTTACCAGCAAAAAGGACTGAACATCTGCCACCATTGCCGCACATTACTCCAGAAGACCCATCAGGATTATAAAAATCTGCATCAAAATCGTAAACTTGACTTTTGTTAATTGCGAGCAATCCTTCTGTTGAAAATTTAGCACTACAAAGAATTTTGGCTAATCTTTTGAGTAATTCTTTACTAAAATTATATTCTCTATTGTCTATGACAGTGAAGAGATTACCTGCTCCGGACATGTATGTGATTTTAATTTCCATTAGATAATTCAATAAAACACGATTGAAGAGTGGCTGAAATTTCTTCGTGGATTTTTCCATTGGTTGCTAACATAGATAAATCCTCAACCCAGTAATGTTCATTATTATATTGAGTTACCAAACCGCCTGCTTCACGAACAAGCAAGACCCCGGCAGCAACATCCCAGGGTTTAAGTTCAATTTCCCAGAAACCATCGAAACGTCCATTAGCAACATAAGCTAAATCCAGAGCTGCTGAACCAAGTCTTCTTATAGGTATTCCTCGTCTAATGATACTAATAAATTGTTCAACACAATATCCGGGATCTTTGTCAACATTATAAGGAAATCCGGTAACTAAGAAGGACGTGTCAAGAGAGCTTGTTGAGGATACACTTATTCGACTATCGTTCATAAATGCTCCACCACCCTTTTTGGCGTAGAATAACTCATCTAATATAGGGTTATAGATGACTCCAACCAATAATTCTTTATTAAGTTCTGCGGCTATACTAACACTAAAAATAGGTAATTGATGAGCAAAATTGACTGTACCATCCAAAGGGTCAATAAGCCATCTGATATTATCAGAATTTTGAAATCCTGACTTACCACTCTCTTCGGCTAAAAATTTATGGTCGGGGAAAAAGCTTGTAATTTTATTGATGATAGCTTCTTCGGAAAGTTTATCATATTCAGTAACTAAATTATTTTTTCCTTCTTTATTTTCTATCTTGAAAGAAGTTCCAAAACCTTCTTTGATAATTCCTCCTGCAAGTAAAGCAGCCTCTTTGGCACATTTTAACAGTTCATCAAGCATATTTTTTTAAATTTATTTTCTTAAAATGTTAGTAACGTATCTTGAATAATTCAATTGATGAGTTATAAAGATTAGTTTAAAAGAAAATTCTTTAATAAAACGTTAATCTTTTAGTATTTTTGTAAACTATGCTAAATAATAGTACAGATATTTTTTAATATAATTAGTGTTTTCGAAATGAAAATATTAAATTTTGGGCTGATAATACTATTTTTATCTTCAGTTATCTTACACTCTCAAGATGATAATTACTACATAACAGGAACAAAAGAAAAGGAATTCGATACTTTAGCCTATCGAACAGCCGAAAGAATAGTTAAAGAAACAGCGGGTTTATTAGAGAAAGAAATTGATCCTGAGGAGTATATTCTTGGTCCAAATGATGTTTTAACATTATCTTATTTATCGACAAAATCAAAGCAGATTGATTTGACAATAACTCCCGAGGGTAAGCTATTTATTCCTGAAATTGGTGTTGTTGATCTTAAGAACAAGTCTTTAGCAGAAGCAAAGGACTTGATTTTTGATAAAGTTAATAAATCAATCAAAGCGAGTGATATATTTGTTGGTTTGAAAGAGCTGAGGAAATTCAAAGTTTCCGTCAGTGGTGCCATTCAAAAGAGTGCGATTGTTTCTGCTACTGCAGTGGATAGAGTTTCGGAAATTATTGACAAAGCCGGCGGTCTTAAACCTACTGCATCGGTCAGGAAAATAATTCTCCTTCAGGATAATGGAAAAACAAAGAAAAAAGTTGATTTACTCAGATATTTTTTCCTTGGAGATAAGAACGCTAACCCTTTTGTCCTGGGTGGAGACCAAATCATTATTCCAACGAGAAATGAGAACGAAATTATTAGCATATACGGGGAGGTTCCCTCACCCGGTGATTATGAATATACTGAAACTGATTCTTTGTCAACACTTATTAGATTCGGGAAAGGTTTTTTCAATACTTCATTTCTGGATTCTGTTGAATTGTTCAGATTTGATGAAAACAAGAAGTTTACCTCGATCAACATGAATTTAAATCACTGGAATGAAATTATAAATACTAATGATAAATTACAAGGTGATATAGCCTTGAAAGCTGGTGACAGAGTCATTATCAGAAGACGACCCGACTGGATTGAAAACAGGTATGCTACAATCACGGGGGAAGTCCTCTTCCCGGGTAAGTATGCTATTGATGGAGTAACTACCAGAGTAAGCGATATTTTGGAAAAAGCCGGCGGAGTCAATAAAGATGCTAATATCGAAAGTGCGAGTTTAATCCGTTATGCCGAAAAAGAATCAGAAGACAAAGAAATGGAACGACTAAGAAGAATACCTTATAATGAGTTATCTCAGAACGAGTTGAGGTATTTTCAGGCTCGCTCTGCCGAAATCAAAGGTATTATGGCAATTGATTTCAAAAAGATTTTAGCCGACAAGGAAAGCCCGGATAACATTGTTTTATTTCATCAAGATTCAATTCATATTCCTTACACTAAGTATTTTGTCAATGTGCAAGGCAGAGTTAATAATCCTGGTCTGGTAAATTACAAATCTCAAATGGATTATGAATATTATATTTCTCTTGCTGGTGGGTATGGATTCCGTGCTGATCCCGACGAAACTATAATTGTCAAAGCTAAAGGTCAGCAATATTTAGCCAAGGACAGAAACTATAAAATTGAACCGGGTGACAATATACTTGTTCCACCACAATCGGAAACTACTTTCTGGCAAATTTTCACGACTGCATTGACAATAGTAACCCAATTAGTAACAGTTGCTGGTGTTGTTTTAGCTATTATGAGATTTTAATTTGATTTGACTATGAAAAATAATGTTGAGGACATTGGTAATCAGGAATTTTCTTTAGGCACTCTATTCAAACTTTTAAAGTATCACAAGAAAGTTTTCTTAATAACCGTCAGCGTTATAACTGTTATTATTGGCATCTTTTCTTTCATCACACCTGAAGAATACGAATCAACTGCCACTATTATACCGCCTGATGATGCGGGCAATGTAGGGGGTTTAACAAGTTTTCTCCAAAGTCTTTCCGGAGGTATTTCATTGGGCGGAGTTACTCAGCCAAGCAGAATTCAATTATTCCAAGAGTATATTAGAAGCCGTGAAGTGGCAAAAACTATCGTTGATACATTAAAACTTCGAAGTCATCCTTGGTTTGAAGTTCCTAACGAAGAGTTACTTTATTGGAATGTTAGCCAATTGCTTAAAGTTGAGATAAAAAAAAGTGGCTTGATTCAAATTACTTCAAGAGTAGGAACGCCATACTTTGCCTCTAAAAAGGACAAAGAAGAGGCTAAAAGACTTTCTGCTGATATTGCTAACGCTGCAATTGCTTCTCTAGACCTTTTAATTCAAAGAAAAACGGTTTCAAAAGCAAAGCGAAAAAGACAATTTATCGAAAGAATGTTGATTGAGAAAAAAGCAGTTCTTGATTCAATTGACTCTCAGCTCGAAAAATTCAGACAAAGAAACAAAATAATCGAAATTGACGAACAAAGTAAGGTTATTCTTGGTAGTGCTGTTACCGTAGGTGCGGAATTAGCCAAAGCCGAAATTGAATTAAGCCTGAAACAGCAGGAATTCGAACCAACCTCTCCTATGTTGAAGTCCTTTAGGGAAAAAGTGGATAATTTAAGAAAACAATATCAGAAAATACAGAGAGGAGGAATTTCCTCAGGTGATGATTTTTCGATTCCCTTGAATGAAGTCCCAACTCTTATAAGAGAATATACAAATTTGATACGCGACCAAAAGATTCTGGAATCTGTCAATATGTATCTGGAAACACAGAGATATCAGGAAGCCATTCAGGAACAAAGCGATGTGCCGACGGTTGAGCCGCTTGATAAGGCGCATCCTCCTTTGCTCAGGGTTTCGCCCAACAGAAAGATTATGATATTACTCACTATTTTAATTTCCTCAATTTTCACTATTACAGGTATTATCATTTACGGTTTCAGAAAAGGGCAAATATATCTTAGAAAAGCTGAAAGTGAATAATCTATTCTATTGAAGCAGTCTGCTACCTTCTTTTTTGATTTGCTCAACAAGGTATTCTATATTTTTGTTTTGATTTGTATTACAATTTGTTAAATAAAACTTTGTAACTTTTGTAAAATAGGGGATTGGCATTAAGTCGCTATTGTAATCAATACATCTGATTTCATCAAGGATTTCAGCTAATCTTATAATTAAACCATCATCACCAGAAACATCCAAAAGTTTTTTCCCGTCAATTTTTGAATTCTGGAAGTCAAGGGCATCATCAGTCAAAGCATCTACAAGAAAAGTTACATAATAACCGAAATTAAAGCTAATAATATTGTGGTTAATATCTGTATTACTAATAAATACATCGTGAAGCAAAGAAGCAATGATAACATCAGGTTCGTTGATATTCAACTCATCTAAGATAATTTTGCAAACTCTTGTTATGTGGTAGAAAACCGGCATATTATCGGCTCTATATTTGTTATTGTAAGCATTTTCGGCTAATTCATAAGCAGAAATGATCTTTGTAACAATAGTGGGTTCGAAAGTTTTACTGATCCTCTCAAATAATTCATCTTTACCCAAAAAAGTTTGATAATACATAAGTATTCGGTCAATGGATAACAATAAGTTCCTCAGCTGTTCTCAAAGATGCTTCAGTCAGAGTTTCGCCGCTAATTAACCTCGCAATTTCATTCACTCTATCTTTGCCACTCAAGATCGAAACATTAACTTTTGTTCTTCCGTTTGATTCAAATTTTGCTACGTGTAAATGATTTTCAGCGAGTGAGGCTATCTGAGGAAGATGTGTTATGGCAATCACCTGATTTTTAGCTGATAAATTTCTCATTACTAATCCAACTTTTCTCGCTGTTCGACCACTTATTCCTATATCAATCTCGTCAAATATAAGTATTGGCAAGTTGTTATTTTGAGAAGAAATACTTTTGATGGAAAGCATAATTCTTGAAATTTCACCGCCAGAAGCTATTTCTGAGAGCCTTTTTAATGCTTCACCTTTGTTTGTTGAGATTAAAAATTCAACTTTATCAATTCCATTATTGAAGACTTCATAAGGTATATTATTGATCAATACTGTTAAGGATTTGAAATCATCATTATTTATATTTAAAATTGGATTTTGAGTTATTTGCACCTTAAACTTTGCTTTTGGCATACCGAGTTCAGAGAGCGTCTCCTGAATTTCTGATTCAATAACTTTGGCAACAGAATTCCTTATAGCTGATATATTTTGAGCAATTTTCCCGCAGTCAATTTTAAGCTGCTTGATGTTCGAGAGTGAATTATCAATTTCTAAGTTAATATTGCCTGCTATATCAAGGTTCTTTTTGAGCTCTTCTCTTTTGTTGAAGATGTTCGCATAGCTACCGTATTTTTTTCTTAATGATTTCAACTTGGTCAGTCTAAGCCTGATTTCATCGGCAGAGTAATCATTATCAAAGTCAAAGCTTGATAAGTAATTTCGTAAGATATTTGAAATCTCTGAAATTGAAATGAGAGAAGTTTTTATTTCCTCGAGATGCTCCTCGAATTTCGGTTCAAGTTTAATCAAGTTTTCAAAATTCTTGATAACTTGACTAAGAGAATTATAAACTGACTCATTATTATCCGAAAGAATATTAAGGATTGAATTAACCAAATAATAAATTTGTTCGTAGTTTTCAATTTTCTTTAAGAGAATTTCCAGTTCTTCTTCTTCGTTTTCCTTTGGAGAAATTTGCTCTATCTCAGTTAGTTCCTGAGTATATCTTTCGGTAAGTTCTTTTAAATTTTGACTGTCTTCTTGCAGTTTATGATATTTTTTAATTTCTTTTTTTAATTCGTCAATAAATTTATGAAATGTAGCCAAAAGCTTGTTTATGTTTGCCTTGTCATCAAGAATCAAAATGTGATTTTCGGGTTTAAGTAGTAATTGATGGTCATATTGTCCGTGAAAATCAACAAGGAAATCGCCTAGTAATTTAAGTTGTGAGACAGTTGCAGGGGTGTCGTTTATGAAACATCTTGAATTACCTTTTGCCTGAATTTCTCGGCGAATAATCAATTCATCTTTCTTAGATGATATTTCGAAATCGTCAAAAATGCTTTTTAAATCATCATTTGGCAGAGTTATCAAGTCAAAATTAGTGTTTTCGAAAATTGCTTCGATGACGGCTTTATTTTCACCAGAACGGACAGCATCGGAGGAAGCCCGTTCCCCAAGAGCCATCATCAGAGCATCAACAATTATTGATTTTCCAGCACCTGTTTCACCTGTAATGATATTAAGACCATCTGAAAAATTCAGCTCTAAATTGTCAATTATTGCAAAATTTTTAATCAGTAAACTTTTAAGCATTTATCATTGTTGATTTGTTCAGACTGAAAAAATAATAAAATTTAGGGTAATACTATAATAAAATTTGATATTTTTTATTCAACAATTTCAACTTCGGGTTCAAGTAAGATGTCAAAATTTTCTGATATACTGTCCTTGATTTTATTACTCAGATTCAAAATGTCAGTTCCTTTTGCGTTTCCATAGTTAACCAGAATCAAGGAATGATTTTCGTGAACACCTGCATCACCTTCCCGATAGCCCTTCCATCCGCATTTTTCGATTAACCATGCAGCAAATACTTTGAATCTGCCATCGGGCATTTCGAAACCTCGAATATTAAAATATTTCTGTCTTATATCCTCGTATTTATCCTTTGATATTATGGGATTTTTAAAAAAGGAACCTGCGTTACCAATAAAGGATGGATCGGGAAGTTTCCTTTTTCTTATTCTGCATACTGTTTCAAAGATATATTCAGGGTCAGGACTTATAGATGGAATTTTCCCGACTTCATCTACAAGTTCTTTGTATTTCAGGTTTAATGCTGGTTTTCTTAGAAGTTTATAAGCAACATTTATGATAAGATACCTTCTTTTATGTTTCTTCTTGAATATAGAAGTCCTATAATCAAATGCACATTCTTCTTTTGAAAAGGTAATGAACTTGAAATTTTGCAAATCAAAAGCATTCAAATAAACAAAAAAATCTGATTGCTCTGCACCATATGCACCAATGTTTTGAATAGGAGCGGCACCAATCTTTCCGGGAATTAAAGCTAAATTTTCCAATCCGTAGAATTTGTTTTTCAATGTTAATTTTACGAAATTATGCCAATTTTCTCCCGCTGAAACTTCTATAATAACATAATCATCATTTGAATCAACGATTTTCATCCCTTTCAAATTATTTGAAATTACTAAACCGTCAAAGTCATTTACAAAGAGAATGTTTGAACCGCCACCAAGGCTAAAAACATTATGTTTTGTCTTGTAAATATAGTCTATTAATTGATTCATCTGGTTCTCGTATTTAAGCTCAATAAAATGGCTTGCTTTAGCTTCTATTTTGAAAGTATTAAAAGGTTTGAGCGATATGTTGCTAATAATTTCCATTAATTAAATTATGTCCAAAAATAAAGAACAAAAATAGTAATTAGTTTGTGTAACTATATAAACTATTTTCCGTAATTTAAATCGTTGTGTTTTTTTTTTACATAAAATGAGAAATTTAATAATAGTCAGATTTTTGATCCATTTATTAGTTTTATTCTTTTACTTGAGTTATAGTTCTTACTCTCAAACAGCCGAAGAAATAATAAAAAAAGCAGAGGAGATGGTCAAAGGCGAAACCAGCACAGGCACATTTACAATGACGGTGGTTAATCCTGATTTCAAGCGAACAGTAGTAATGGAATCCTGGTGGGTTGGGAATGACAAAGCTTTAATTATTATCAAGTCCCCAGCAAAGGAAGCCGGTAACAAAACATTAAAAATAAAGAACGAAATGTGGAACTACTTAAAAAACACAGAGACAACTATTAAAATACCACCTTCGATGATGCTTCAATCCTGGAATGGATCTGATCTAACAAATGATGATCTTGTAAGGGAATCAAATTTGGTGGATGACTATAATATAAAATTTCTATTCGAAGAAAAAATTCAAGGAGAAGATTGTTGGAAAATTGAACTAAAACCAAAGCCGACTGCACCAGTTGTTTGGGGTACAATTTATTATTGGGTCAGAAAGACAGATTATCTTCCAGCTTTGATTCAACATTTTGATGAGAAAGGGAATTTATACAGAACTATGTCTTTTAGAGATTATAAAATTATGGACAAGAGAAAAATACCAACAAAATGGACGATAACTAACCACAAGAAACCCGGCCATTATACTGAATTTATTTATAATGATGTTAAGTTTAATGTTAATATTCCAGATAAAATTTTTTCCTTTAAGGAATTTGAAAAATAAATGAAGCTACTATTGATAATGGCTTGGCGTGGACTTTGGAGGAATAAACGCAGAACTATAATTACTATTTCGGCTGTTGCTTTTGCTACTTTTTTGACATTACTAAGCAAAGCAATGAATGATGGGACCTATCTAACAAATATTAAATATGCCTTAGATAGTTATACTGGATATCTTCAAATCAATAAAAGGGGTTATATTGATAACCCAACACTTAAAAAGTCATTTTTTCCAGATGAAAAAATAAAGTTTAACCTAAAATCCACTCCTAATATCAAAGGATTTACTCATAGAGTTGTTAGCGATGGACTTATAGCCCATAAAAACAATACTTTTGGCGTTATGATACTCGGTATCAATCCATTATCTGAAAAAGAAGTTACAAAAATCAGCAGTAGAGTCAAAGAAGGAAGTTTTTTGAATCCGCAGAACAAGAAAGATATTGTTATTGGTGCAAAACTTTCCGAAAAACTGGAAGCAAAACCTGGCGATACTGTTGTTGTTCTTGTGTCCTGTTTTGATGGATCTATGGGTGATTTAAAGCTAAGAATAGGCGGAATAATGAAATCCGGACAGGCTGAGACTGATGCTGGAGTTGTTTATATGCTAATTGAAACAGCACAGGATTTATTTGCTCTGGATGGCAGGATATCAACTATTGTGATCTCTTTGACAGATTTCAATAAAATTCCTGAAACCAAACAACAGCTTGCAAAGAGTTTAAATAAAGAACTTGAAGTCTCTGATTGGACAAGAATGATGCCAGAACTCAAACAGACAATGGATATGGATAGTGTTAATACTTTGATTTTTCTCGGAATTTTGATAGTTATTGTTGGCTTTGGGATATTGAATACCATTTTAATGTCTGTTACAGAAAGATTCAAAGAGTTTGGTGTAATATTAGCTTTAGGTGCTAAAAATCTTAAATTAATATGGGTTGTAGTTATAGAAACACTTTGTATTTCAATTATAGGTTTGTTAACCGGTTTATTTTTTGGGATAATAATTAATTATTATGTTTATTATAATCCTATTGCAATAACAGGAACGATGGCAGATATGTATAAAGAGCTTGGCTTTATACCGGCAATTTATACAACTGTCTCAATTGATATTTATATTTATACAGTTATTTATATTATGATTGTTTGTTTGCTTGCTATGATGTATCCAATTTATAGAATAAGCAAATTGGAAGCTTTAAAAGGAATAAGATTTACCTGATAGCAACAAGAAATTATGTTTATAGCAAAATTAGCCTGGCGAAATATTTGGAGAAATAAGAGGAGATCTTTGATTGTTATTGTCTCTGTTGTTGTTGGTGTTTCATCCTCATTACTAAATGATAGTTTCGGTGTAGGCATAATGAATCAAATGATAGATAATTTAATAAAATCACACGATTCAAATGTTCAAATTTACAAAAGCGGTTTCAGAGAAAACAAGAAAGTTATTGATGTTATTCCAGGCAAGGATAAAATTCTTTCCTTAATTGGAAGATTTAAGAACATCAATGGATATTCCGAAAGAGTAATTAGTTTTGGATTGATAAGTAGTGCAGCAAATTCGTCTGGGGTTTCAATTGTTGGCGTAAGACCTGAATTAGAGAAAAATGTTACAGATATACATAAAAAAATAGTTTCTGGCAGATATCTTTCCTATCAACGAAATGAAATAGTTATAAGCAAGAAAGTAGCAGAGAAGCTTGAAGTTGAATTAGGGGATAAAGTTGTTGCTGTTGGGTCAGATATCAGGGGAAATGTTAGCTCACAGATGTTCAGGGTTATCGGAATTTATCGTTCAGGGATTTCTGAATATGATAATATAAATGTTTATGTGCCTTTATCAGATGCTCAGCAAATGTTGAATTTAGGAAATAATATACACGAAATTGCTGTCAGTATTAAGGATTATAGAAAAAGCAGTGAGCTGAAAGAGAAAATATTAGCTGAGCTTAGCAATAATAATATTGATAAAATGCTTTATGAAGTAAGCACATTTCAGGAATTAATGCCTATGATGATGGCTTTTCTCGATGTTTATCAGCAATGGAGTTATATAATCTACATAATAATTGGGATAGCTGTGCTTTTTGGAGTAGTAAATACAATGTTGATGACAGTGATGGAAAGGATAAATGAATTTGGGGTGATTATGTCAATTGGAATCAGAAACAGCAAATTAGTAAAGATGATAATTTATGAATCCTTGTTTATGGGCTTGATAGGTACTATAACAGGATTTATTATTGGTTTGCTTATTTATTATCCTATGTCAATTTATGGTGTTGATATGAGTAATTTTTCCGAAAGTATGGCTTCGTTTGGATTGCCAAATATTATTTATCCCAAACTTAATACAATTGTTATTATCAATACATTATTAATAATTCCTTTTGTTACAATGATAGCAGGAATTTTTCCTGCAATAAAAGCTATCAGATTGCAACCTTCGGAAGCAGTCAGATTCGTTTAAAAGAAAGAAAAAAAATGGAGATTTTAAGAGTCGAAAATTTAACCAAAGAATATTCAAGCAATGGCGTTACCGTCAGGGCACTTTTTGACATTAATTTACAATTCAATCAGGGAGAATTTACTGTGATTGCTGGTCCTTCAGGCTCTGGAAAAACAACCCTCTTGAATATTATTGGTTCTCTTGATAAGCCAACATTTGGAAAGGTCTTTTTTCTTGGTGAGGATTTAAGCAAAAAATCGAAATCGGAACTTTCGGATATAAGATTGCACAAAATCGGGTTCATTTTTCAGGCTTATAATTTGATTCCTGTTCTGACAAATCTTGAGAATGTCGAATTCCCTTTGATGCTTCTGGGTATGTCAGGAAGAGATAGGAAGGAAAGAGCTTTGAATATTATGGAGGAACTTGATATTGCTGAACTTGCTAACAAAAGACCAAACACAGTCAGTGGAGGGCAACAGCAAAGAGTGGCAGTTGCGAGGGCTATTGTTCATTCACCGATACTTGTTCTTGCCGATGAGCCAACAGCAAATCTAGATTCAAAATCTGCAAGCAGTTTACTTGATTTAATGGAAAAAATGAATGCCGGCAAGAATATTACATTTATCTTCTCATCTCATGACAAAAATGTGATTGATAGAGCCAGAAGACTCATATTATTAAAGGATGGAACGGTTGTTCAGGATGCAATTAATTAGGAATCATCTGATTTTCATTATTCTTTTCGGTTACTTATCCAATTTTTCAGAGGCTGAAATTGATTTTGGAATCAATGGATACCTTTATAATATGAGTATTTACCAGAAATTAAATGAATCATATAAAGAACTTGGTTACGATACTGAAAAGGATAAATTACTTTTAAACTTATCAAGATTTAGAATACGTCCGGTTCTTCATCTGTGGGATGGTGCAAAGATAGAGTTTCACCACGAGACAAATCTTTTGTTATCCGATTTTAGCTCACCATTGTTGATTAACGCCGAAAAAACTAACAGGCAGGCAGTTAAGCTTTTTTGGAAATTAATGTCAAAAAATAGTATTACCCTCACTCATTCGATAGACAGATTGTATTTCAGGCAGTCTTTCGAAAATGCAGTATTAACAGCAGGGAGGCAGAATGTATCATGGGGTTCTGGTAGGGTTTGGCATCCAACGGATTTGTTTAATCCAATAAACCCTGCAAATTTCAGCAAGTTCGAAAAAGACGGAGCCGATGCTGTTTCGTTCAAATATTTTTTTGGTTCTTTTACGGATTTGGAATTGGTATTTAATATTCGGGAGAGGTTTTTGGACTTTAATTATGCAGGAAGATTCAGGACTAACTTTAGCGAGTATGATGTTTCAATTATGTCAGGAAGATTTGACAAAAGGTTTGTCGTCGGAGCTGATTTTGCCGGAAATCTTTTTGGTGCTGGATTTCGTGGAGAGGCATTATTCTCTTCGGACGAGACAGATATCAGTGCAAACTATGTCCGTTTCATTTTTGGTTTAGATTATCAATTTACTTCGAAACTATATTGCTTAATTGAATATCAATTTAATGGTGCCGGCACTACCTATAAAGATAAATATGATTTAGCAGCTCTTTTCAGAGGAGAAATTCAAAACCTGAATAAAAATTATATTATCGTAAGTTCAAACTATCTTGTACACCCTCTTATAAATTTTAATTTGAGTGTTTTATCTAATCTAAATGATAAGAGTGGTTTTATTTCTCTGGCAACAGCGTACGGCATACTTGAAAATGTAAATTTACGGCTTGGTGGAGTTTATTTTTATGGTCAGGAAAAAACTGAATATTGGTATTTCTCTCCTTCTGGCTATTTTCTTTTTGAATATTATTTTTAAACTAAAATTTTAAGCTTGCAACAGAGTAATAATAAATGAGGGCTTACCTTTTGGCATCTTAACTGGATAAACCTTTCTTTTGATATCTATATTTCACCCATTCAATTTCAATTTTTCTGTTTTATAAAAATCAGAAAGAATAAAGAATTAAAAAAAACAGAAAAGTGATAAGATAAGACTTAAGTTGTCTCGCTCAATATACCAAGCTCTTATAAAATTGCTAATATTTTTCTGAACTCGAAATATTACATTGAATACATAAACAGTATGTCACCAAAGAACGATATAAATTATAAATAAAATTTGAAAATAAATATAATAAAAAAAGCCCGGATCTTAGTCCGGGCTATTATTGGAAGTGAAAAAAAATGAAATTATCTGGTTATTACCATTTCTTTTGTTTGAACAAAAGGACCAGAAGTAAGCTTATAATAATAAACGCCTGAGGGCAATCCTAATGCTGAGATATTGAGTTTAACTTCATAAACTCCAGGTTTTTGGTATTCGTTGATCAAAGTTGCAACTTTTTCGCCTAAAGAATTAAATAGTGATATGTTAGTCATTCCTTCGAAAGCTATAGAATAATCGAAAGTAGTATTATCAATAACGGGATTAGGTTGATTTTGGGTCAGTGAATACCTATTGCCAGCTATTTCGACAAGTCTGATTGAATTAACACAGACTGGCAATATTTCTATGTCACCGGGAAAATCCTCGACAATTACGTAAGGTCTATTGAAAACCGTCATCTTAACAGGTAATGGAATAATATCCAAATCACTAAGGAAGGTGTTCATTAAAAATATAAATAATACTCTTGAATTACTATTTCCTAATGCCAAAGGTGTGTTACCACTAAAAGTAACGCTTAGCACAAGTCCATCAAGTATTTTTACGTCTTGGCAAACCCACCCTTCGAGCATAGTTCCGTTTGTTACAATATCGGCACAACTTTTCACATAAGGATAAATATCCTGAACATTTTTTCTGCCAGATGATTTGAAAGTTACTTCAACTGTTATAGAATTGATATTGGCTGATTCAAGAAGTTTTGTTTCTTCGGGATGTTTGTCAATTATAACATCTATTTTAATTGGAAATCCAGGATCAACTTTATAAACGCCTTTGGGTATTTTCACGATTGTTTTGAGGATCATACCTTTACCAGTAAGGTAGGAAACTGCATCACCGATATCGGTTTGATAATTGATTAGCAAATCATATTTTTTAACTTCGGTGGGGGTGAATTTAACGTCAACCCAGAGAGTATCGCCGGCAGCTAACTTGAATGGAGCAACAGGATTAACCAATCCTGATTTAGCTGTGTACCAAGAATTAATGCTGAAATTAGCTACATCACCCGAGAGGCTGGCTGGAATGTCCCTTTTGATCTCTATTTCGACTGATCCTGTGTTTGTCAGAAACACTTTTCCATCTTTGGATAATGTGATAAACAGAGTGCCATAATCATGATCAGAAGTTAAGATTCCTTGCTGGTATCCATAACCATAAAGGAAGTCTCTTGCATAATCAGGAGCATCGCTGAAAGCAACAAGTTCTGCAATGTGTTTGCCGGATTTTTTTGCTGTGAACTTAATAGGAACATCAAGATACCCATTTACTTTTATTACAGTCTTTTTATCCTTGATAATATTATTATAAAAGTTTGGTTCAATTTCGAAAGCATCTTTGTCGGGTCCTTCGATTTTTAAGTCGAAAAGAGTCAAATCCATAGCAGTCTCGGGATTTATTGTAACGTGTTGGACTTCACCATTATCATTGAGAGATTCTCCAATTTTTATAGGTGGAAGAAATTCTTTACCAATCACTTTGATATGAGGAAGTATGCCAATTCCTTTTAGATAGTCAAAAGCAGTCTTTTCAGTTCCATCGAAATCAGTTATTATCTTGACCTTTGAAATATAGGCTTTTTCTTCCTTAGGAGCGAAGAATGCATCTATCTGAACAGGAGAATTTGGAGTAAGAGATCCCGGAATTTGAGCAGGGTCAATTCTAAAAACATTGTCAGGATCATCTTCGATTATAATATCTTTAACTTTGAGATTTGTATTACCGGAATTATCAATTGTGATATGCCAGGGATATTCTGTGACTCCGGCATATTGGTCAATGATTCTTCGGCGTTGCCAATCATAACCAACGATCAGTGGACCAGCTTCAATGCCAATTCCAACCCAATCTGAGTAAAGTTTTTCAATTTCGGTATTGCCCTTGAAGAAGGCTCTCGTGGAATCAATAATTCCTGGTTTGTCGGGCTTATAATAAACAGTAAAATAATGAACCTGTCCGGGTTCGAGAATTAACGGGAAATCCAAATTATCAACCCTTGTGAAATGAGTCTTATCTTCCCACGTTATTTCGGTCAGTTCAACTTTGGTTGTACCTTTACTTATTATTTGAACCAATTTTGGGACTTCTTTTCCAACGGGAGTTGGTGCCCATCTGGCATCATCAATCCAAACAATGGGTTCAGCAGTGTTGAATTCCAAGCCAACGATGGTTTTTGGGTAGCAAGTTAAAACTGCAATTATTGAATCCTTTACAGGTTTATTATACATATTGAGAGCAGTGGCACAAACTGTGATTTCTTTAGTCTCGCCGGGTTGCAAAGTCAAGGGGATATCTTTGGAATAAATCTCGAAATCTTTAACTCCGGATTTTAATTTAAGCTCGAGGACAGTCATAGGAACTTTTCCGGGATTTGAGATTTTGAAGGTTTTACACACTTTTTGGTTAAGTTTTAACATACCAAAATTAATGTAAGTAGGATCGGCTGCTATTTGCTCTGGTTCATATTCGTAAACTTTTGTAATAGATTTTCCCGAACGAGTTAAAACTAAAACTACACCTCTTGCTGGCTTGGTTACGTCTTTAACTTTCAGGTTATATGATACTGTTTTATCACCGGAAGTAAAGTTTGGATCTTTTATAAAGTCATAATTATCTGATTCGGAAGCCTTAAAAACTACTGAGAATATACCGGCACATTCAGCAGAATCGGGTATGGCAAAACCTTTGCCTTCAACATCGCCGCAATACATTTTATCAACAATATAAAGGGAATCTTCGCAGGGGGTTGAATAATTAATACCAACTGGATAACCGTAAGCAAAACCATCTTTTGTTCTGTCCCAGTTGCCATAGGCATATGCAGCAAATTTGGCGCTGTCAATAGCTTCAAAGTAATGATCTCCGGCGGGAACCATCTCGGTAACATAAACATAATCAGTTCCCTGAATTTTTTGAATTTTGGTTCCCCAAATCGAAGTAATAGATTTTCCATCAAAGAAAATTTTGTCTCTGTATTTTTCTTCAAAAGTAATATAAATGAAATTATCAATTGCTTCGGGTGATTTAAAAGCGGCATAGGAGCACCATCTTTCGAGTGGAGCCAAAATTAGCATCATTCCCTGACCGCTTTTCCATGGATTTTGAGGTTCATCTCCACCTTTATCAATAGACCCCATCATTCCATTATCATCCCACCATGTTTTTCCATACTGACCGATAATGATAGGGTAATTTGATTTGAAAAGAGCCGGAACTTCCATATTGATAATATCATGTCTTTGACCCTTTTTGAGGGTTTGTCCGATTCTCATAAAGCCTGATCCATCTTGCCTCATCTGAAGTAATTCAGTTCCGTCCTGGCTTGCAACGATTCTAATAAGGTCGCCGAAATCATCCTGTACTACGGTCTTTCCACGAGGTCTATTAACATATTTAATTGGAGCTGAAATATAGGTGTTCCCCCATAATTCAACGGGCCATAGCATTTCGCATAGCATATTTCTTGAGAAATTAGCCCAAGGTTCCTGCCAACCGGAACGCATACCAATAAAATATCTCGGGAAAGCTCCTTTTGTATGTCCAGATATAACTGCAATAGGTTTATTTGCAATTATCTCGGTGCCGGTTAGATCAGTTGACCAGTCCTGGGATAAACCAGTTTTTGGTCTTCCAAGAATCAGATATGTCTGTCCCTTGTTGAGAGTGATTCTTTTTGAAGCACCTTTTTCGACCTTTTCTGTTGATGTTGTCGGAAAGTATGTTACGCTTGTATTATCTTTTGTTCCTATTAGAAGGATTTGAGGTGGTTTAATTTCATCGGTTTCATCTTGATAAAGATTCAACGAGAAATATCTTTTTCCAAGCCATTCTACGGGAATAACTCGAAAAGCTTCACCTGACCAGCGGTAGGAGAGATAAACAGCAACTGTAATAGGATCTTCAGAGATAACATGAATTCCATAATTTTTAACTACTTCTGATTCACGATTCATAAGAGCGTCAGGCATTGGAACCTGAGTTACTTTATGTGGTTCGATGCTTACTGTTTTTGTCCAACCTGTTTCAAATTCACTTATTGTTGCAGTGGTTTTAACTTTTGAGGAGATCCAAACGGCAATGGGGAATTCACCTCTTATTGGTTCAGGATTTTGAACCGATATCTTGCAATATGGCAAACCGAACCAATATTCTCTTCCGTCTGTGATTTCTCCGGTTTTCATATCCTGAGCAGAAAGTATGTTAGCGGAGAGAATGAAGAATAAAATTGAAGTAACAAATCTTTTCATTATACCTCCATAAGGTAATTTATTAAATACAATATAATATTATATACATAACAATTTTTTCTTCGTAAAGTTACTCAAAATATTGAAAAATAACAAAAAAAAGCCCGATTTTTTTATCGGGCTTTTAAGTTTAAGATTGTTATCGGATATAACTATTTAACAATAATCATTGCTTTTGAATCGGTGAAAGGACCGGACTCAATCTTATAATGATAAACACCCGATGCCAAACCAAGAGCATTGAGGTCTATAGTTAAGGTGTATTGACCAGGTTTCAGTAATTGATTCAGTAGTGTAACAACTTTTTCACCAGCTGAATTAAATAAGGAGATAGTGGTATTGCTTTCAATACCTATTTCGTAATCAATTGAAGTAGTGTTGGAAGCCGGATTCGGACTGCTTTGTGACATAGAATATCTGAATCCGCTAATTTCAATCAACCTTGCAGTATTTACGCAAACGGGGTTAATTTTGATATTACCGGGTTTTTCCTCAACTTCAACATAGCCTGATGGAGTTCCAAGCACCTGGAATTCACATGGAAGTGGAATAATATCGAGATCGCTCAGGAATGTAAGCATTCTGAACATGAATAATGTACCACCATTACCGCTGAATTTCAGTGGTTGTTTGTTTGTCATATGAACCATTAATGTCTGATTGTTTAGTATTTCTGCGTATTCGCAAGTCCATCCTTCGGTCATAGTTCCTGCTGTAATAAGATCTGTGCAAGATTTTACATCAGGAAAGACATCCTGAACTCCAAGATTTCCTGTGGATTTAAAGTGAACTATTGCTTTGAAGTCAGTAATGTTAGCCTGCTCGAGAGCTTTCACTTCGTCAGGATGTTGATCTATCAAGAATTCGATATAATTAACAGCTTCACCGGGATTAACATGATATTTATCCTTGGGAATTCTGGCAATTGTCTTGAGTATCATACCTTCGCCAACAACTTTGGAGTAGGCAACCTTTCCATCAGCAAGTTTGTATTCGATCTGTGCATTAAAGGTTCTTACAGCATCGGGAGTGAATCTAACTGTTACAAATAATGTATCATTTGAACCAAGTGTAAATGGAGCTTTAAGGTTGGTCTCACCATCGGATGCTCTCTTTAAGCCCTGTATATAGAAATTATTAAAATCTCCCTGAATGCTTGCGGTAATATCTTGAGTTATTGTTATAGGCTTATCGCCAAGATTTACAAGATAAACAACTCCTAAATTCGAGAGTGTCTTAAATATTTTTCCGTGATTCCAATCTGTTGTTAATAGTCCTTCAAGGTAGCCATAACCATAAAGGAAATCCCTGGCATTATCTGGAGCATCACTTTCGGCAACTAATTCGGCAGTATGTTTACCGGGATGCTTGGCGGTGAACTTGATTGGAACATTAATACCATCACTGATATTTATAACTAAATTCTTGCCTTTTATTGTGCTGTTGTACCAGTCTTTATCAATTTCGAAAGCATCCTTATCGGGTCCTTCTATTTTAAGGTCAAAAATAGTTAAAGGCATCTCGTGACCTGGCTTTAAGTTAACATGTTCAACTCTTCCAAAATTATCGAGTGATTTTCCGACAAGAATTGGAGGTTGGAATTCATGTCCGGTAACTTTAATATGAGGAAGTATTCCAATACCTTCTAACCAGCCGAAAGCTTTTTTCTCTTCACCGTTGAAAGTGGCAGTTAATGTAACTTTAGATTTGTAAATTTTTTCTTCTTTGGGTGCAAAAGTAGCCGGGATAGTAATCGGCTGATTGGGCTGTAAAGTCCCTGGTACGTCATTTGGATTGAAATAAAAGACGTTTTCCGGATCATCTTCTTTGATAACTTTTACGTTTTGTAAAGGAGCATTACCGCCTACATTATCAATAATGATATGACCAGTGTAATGAGTTACACCAGCCCATTGGTCAATAACTCTTTTTCTTTGCCAGTCATAGCCTTGAATATAAGGACCTGCATCAAGACCAGCACCAACCCAGTCAGAGTATAATTTATCCTTTTCAGTGTTACCTTTGAAGATAGCACGTTCAGTATGTTTAACACCAGGGACATCGGCTTTGTACCAAACTGTGAACCAATAATCTTTTCTTGGTTCAAGAACAATTTTGTTCGGGAATGGTAAATCTGTTCTTGTGAAGTGAAGTTTATCATTCCATTCAATTGAATATAATTCGACGGGGAAATCACTTCTGTTAATAATTTGTACTAATTTTGGCATTTCGACGTTGATTGGAATTTCTCCCCAGTCAGCGTCTCCGATCCAAACAATTGGTTCGCCGGTTCTGAGTTCGAGTGCAGGATTAATCTCTTCGTAGCAGCTAAGAACAGCTATAACAGTATCTCTGACAGGAACGGAAGACATAACCAGCGCAGTGGCACAAACTTCGATATCCTTTGTTTCTCCGGGCTGTAGTGTGAATGGGAGTCCCGATTTGTCTAAGACAAATTCAGATTTACCAAATTTTAGTTTTATGTCTTTAACATTAACAGGGACAGTTCCGGGATTGCTAAATGTGAAAGTTTTGCAAACTTTTTCACCTTCTCTTAACCTACCAAAATCAATAGCAAGAGGATCAACTGCAATCTGTTCGGGAGTGTACTCATATGTTTTATACATGGTTTTACCTGAACGGGTTTGGATTTTAACAACAGCTTTTGCAGGTTTCCTGAGGTCGATAACATCTAATTTAAAATTAACTTTTTTATCACCTGAGACGAATTTAGGATCAATCCAGAAAGTATAATTATCTGATTCTTTTTCTCGGAAGATAACGCTATAAATTCCAGCACAATCAGCTGTTGGTGGAAATGCTGTTGCCACTCCTGTTACTGTGCCGCATTCCATCGCATCCTGAACGATCAAAGAATCTTCGCAAGGAGTGTTATAATTCATACCAATTGGATAACCATAAGCAAAACCGTCTTTAGAACGATCCCAGTTACCATAGGCATAGCCTGTGAAAACAGCCTTGGCTTTCTTTGATTCATCAAGGTAATCACCCTCGATCCAGTGGTCACCTGCACTTATTGATTGAGTGATATAAGCGTATTCAGTACCTTCAAGGTATTTTATGGCATTTCCGAATTTTGCACTGAAAGGAACGCCGTCATATTTTAATTTGTTCATATATTCAGCTTTGAAGGTAATGTAAACAAAATTATCAATACCTTCCGGTGCTCTGAATGTTGCATAACTTGTATATCTCTCAATTGGGGTAAGAGTAACAAGCATACCCTGACCGTTTCTGGATGGATTTTGTATATCATCTCCATCCTTTTCTGTGCCTGGGGTAACTGCATAATTCCACCAGGTTTTTCCATACTGACCAGCGAGAACAGGTTTAGTAGCTCTGTAATAAGCTGCTTTTTCCTGATTAACTATGTCATACCACTCTCCTCTTTTTAGAACGGGACTAATTGTCATAAATCCAGACCCATCCTGTCTCATTTGAGTGATTCTTGTATTATTTTCTGTGGCAACAAATCTAATCAAATCGCCTTTATCATCCTGGATTTGTCCTCTGATTCTTTCCGGACTATAGTGTAGTGGTGCAGAAATATAGTCTGTTCCCAGTAATTCAATGGGCCACATAGCATCGGTCATCATATTCCTCATAAAATTGGCAGGACGACCTAACATAGTTGCCTGATATCGAGGGAATGCACCTTTGGAGTGGCCAGAAATAACCTGAATTGGTTTGTTTGATGTGATGTAGGTCCCGGTTAAATCAGTTGAATTATCATGAACCATTGGAGCAGCTAATTCACTAAGTATTAGAAAAGTTTGACCTTTCATCAGGGTTATTTTGCCTTTTTCTCCGGCGGCTAATTTGAAAGTATTTGCTGTTGGAATATAATCAACAACAGTATTATCTTCGGTTGCTGTAATAAGAATTTGACCTGGTTTTAATTTGTCAGTCTTGTCAAGATAAAGACAAAGTGTTACGTATTTTTTACCTAACCATTCTACTGGTGTTACCCTTAGTGCCTCACCAGACCAGCGGTAAGACATATAAATAACAACAGAAATTGGATCATCAGCGGTGATATTGATTCCGAAATTCTTTGGTTCCTCTACGAAAGGCGGTCTATTCATAACAGCATCGCCATAGGGAACCTGTGTGATCTGGTTTGCTCTGATGACATAATTAGTTTTAGTGCCTGTCTCGGCATCGGAAACAGTTGCACGAGTATCAACTTTGGATGAAATCCATATAAGAATCGGATATTGCCCTCGGATAGCCTCGCCGTCTTCTCGGGCGCAGTAAGGTAATCCAAACCAATATTCTTTCCCTTCAGTTATTTCTTCTTGAATTATTGGTTGAGCAAGAGTTTGAAGACCACTAAGAATAAGGGTTAAAAGAAACAAACTCATCAACCGAGAGAAATTAGTAAATGACTTTGACATTTGAGCTCCTTTAAAAAAAAATTATTTTGTTTGCTTTCTATCTATTATAACAATGTAATATTACAAAAAAATACTTAAAAAAACAATACATTTATTCAAGAATTTAAATTAAAATTAAAAATTAACGAAAAATATTTATAACTATTAGA
>CALHRB010000353.1 GCA_938038165.1 Candidatus Kapaibacterium sp.
ATTTTTGTTTTTTTTAATGGAAAGAAATATGAGAAGTGATAGTTATAAAATTTCGACAGCTTTAATTTCTGTTTCTGATAAAACAGGAATCGTTGAGTTTGCCCGTCAGCTTAATGAACTTGGAATAGAAATTTATTCTACCGGTGGAACAGCAAATACGTTGAAAGATGCAAAGATCCCAGTGAAATCAATAACAGAGTTGACCGAATTTCCTGAAATACTTGACGGTAGAGTCAAAACCTTACATCCAAGTATTCATGCAGGGCTTTTAGCCAAACTTGACAACGGCGAACATATAGCTCAATTAAGCAAACATGATATTAAATCAATTGATTTGCTTGTGGTTAATTTGTATCCGTTCGAAGAAACTTTGGCAAAAGGTGCAACGCACGATGAGTTAGTCGAAAATATTGATATTGGTGGTCCTGCAATGCTTAGGGCAGCTGCAAAAAATTACAAATGGACCGCACCTGTTGTCAATCCATTAAGATATAATGAAATAATTAACATCTTACTTGACAAAGATTGTAGGTTACCTGAATCTTACAGAGCTGAGCTGGCTCAGGAAGTTTTTGAATTCACTTCTTATTATGATTCTTTAATAGCAATTTATCTCAGAGATTTTAATCAAAACGAACTTCCTGACAAACTTAGCTTACCGATGATTACTTCACAAAAGTTAAGATATGGAGAAAATCCTCATCAATCAGGGAGGCTCTATGGACGTTATTCCAAAATATTTACTCAATTGCACGGGAAAGATCTTTCCTACAACAACATTATTGACATAGATGCTGCTTCAAAATTGATTCTTGAATTTGAAACGCCGGCTCTGGCAATCATCAAACACACAAATCCCTGTGGAGTTGGTTTGGGCACAAATTTAGCAGAAGCTTATCAAAAAGCTTTTGCAACTGATACTGTGTCTCCATTTGGTGGAATAATTGCTATGAACAGGACTTTAGACCTTGAAACAGCAGAAGTTTTACATTCACTTTTCACTGAGGTCATAATTGCCCCGGAATTTACAAATGATGCATTGGAACTTTTGAAGAAGAAAAAAGACCGCAGATTAATTACTGCAGATTTTGTTTTGCTAAAAAATTCTTTAAAATATGAATTAAAATCTGTAGCTGGTGGGTATTTGGTTCAAACAGCTGATTTAAAACTTTACGATGAAAGTCAACTTAGAGTCGTTACCAAAAGACAGCCAACAAAAGAAGAATACGAGGCAATGATGTTTGGATGGAAAGTAGCCAAACATGTCAAATCGAATGCAATTGTTTATTCACTATCGGACAGAACTCTTGGAATTGGAGCCGGGCAGATGTCAAGGGTTGATTCAGCAAGAATAGCAATTGAAAAAGCAAGGATGATGAACATTAGTCTGGAAGGCTCTGCAGTCGCTTCAGATGCTTTTTTCCCATTTCCCGATGGAGTACTCGAAGCTGCTAAAGCAGGTGCAACGGCAGTTATTCAACCAGGTGGGTCAGTGAGAGATGAAGATGTAATAAAAGCAGCAGATGAAAACAAAATGACAATGATATTCACCGGTATGCGGCATTTCAAGCATTGATTTCGAAGAACTGCTTCAAAGCTTGACCGGTAAATGAATTTTTAATTCTGGCAATTTGTTCTGGTGTGCCTTCCGCTATTATTTGACCGCCTTTTTCGCCACCTTCGGGACCGAGGTCAATTATCCAATCTGCTGATGCTATTACGTAAAGATTATGCTCAATAATAATTATCGAATTGCCATTATCAATTAATTTCTTGAAACATTTCATCAGTTTTGCGATATCATCAATGTGAAGACCGGTGGTTGGTTCGTCAAAAATGAATAATGTGTGTCCGTTTTCAGAGGAATCAAGATGGCTTGCAAGCTTTATCCTTTGTGACTCTCCTCCGGATAACATATTCGATGGCTGACCAAGACGAAGGTAGCCTAATCCGACATCCTGCAATATTTTTAGTCGTGCTGAAATTTTTGGTACCTCATTGAAGAAAACTATTGATTCATCAATAGTCATATTCAGAACATCAACAATAGTTTTATTTTTAAATTTTACTTGTTGAATTTCTTTTTTGAACCTTGTGCCTTTGCAAGAATCGCAAACGAGCTGGATGTCGGGTAAAAATTGCATATTCACAGTAACAAAACCATCACCTTCACACGTTTCACATCTGCCACCAGGAACGTTAAACGAAAAATGACCTGATTTCCACCCAAATTGCCTCGCTGCTTGGGTTGATGCAAATAGATCTCTTATGTAATCGTAAATTTTTGTAAATGTTACAGGCGTAGAGCGAGAGGATTTACCAATTGGCGTTTGATCGACAAGTTCGATATAATCAATCTCATAATAACCTTTAATTGAATCGAAATCATTAGTTGATAAATCTATTCCAGCTTTGTATTTTTTTAGTCCGTTATAAAGGATGTTATGAACCAAAGTGCTTTTTCCTGAGCCAGACACACCCGTTACAACCACAAAACAATTCAGAGGAAACTCCACTTTCTTCATTTTCAGATTATGTAGTCTGGGATTTTCAATAATGATTTTTTTATTACCCACAGGCTTTCGAGTTTCGGGAAGTTCAATTTTCTTTTTCTTTGTAATATAATCAGCGGTCAAAGAATTTTTTGCATCTAACAGCTGAGTATATTCACCCGCAAAAACAATGTGCCCCCCATTTTCGCCTGAATGAGGACCAAGATCGACTATATAATCTGCACTTCTGATTATGTCGGGGTCGTGTTCGACAACTATGATTGTATTACCTAAATTTCTTAATTTATAAAGAATATTTATTAGTTTGCTGGTATCTCTGGGGTGAAGACCTATGCTAGGTTCGTCAAGGACATAAAGAGTTCCGACCAAAGAAGAACCAAGAGCAGTTGAAAGATTTATTCTTTGTGACTCTCCGCCTGAAAGAGTATGGCTGAGTCTGTCCAAAGTTAAATACTCCAGACCTATATCAACTAGCAGACCTGTCCTCCAGATAATTTCTTCGACAATTTTTGATGCAACTTTCTGCTGATATTCGGTTAGTTCAAGGTTCTTGAAGAATTCAAATACCTCATTCAAAGGTAAGAAAATGAGCTGAGGTATGGACTTTCCTCCAACAAAAACCTGTCTTGCAGAAGTTCTTATTCTTGAGCCATTACAAGCTCTGCATTTGGTGAAACCTCTGTATTTACTGAGAAGGATACGGTTCTGAATTTTATAAGTTTTTTCCTGCAGAAGATTAAAAAATGTATTTAAACCGGGATAAACACCGCCACCCTCCCAAAGGAATTCTAATACAGAGTCGTCAAGTTCTGTCAAAGGCACATCTATCGGAATGTTCCTTCGCTCTGCTTCAGATAAAAGTTGCCTTTGATAATTTGAATAAGAAAACTGTCTGAAAGGGTGGACTAATCCGTTTTTAATAGATCTGGTTCTGTCGGGGAAAACCAAATTTTCATCAATTCCTGTCGTTCTGCCAAAACCCTGACAAGTTGGGCAGGCACCAAACGGATTATTGAACGAGAATAGTTTAGGTTCTGGCTCATCATAAACTATTTCGTCATCTGCACATTCAAATCTGGAACTATACTTATGGATTTTATTGTTATCCAAATCAAAGATGGCGATTTTTCCAGCACTGATACTAAAAGCCAATTCGAGGGAGTCTGCAGCTCTTGTAAGTGTATCTTTATCGGTCTTCAGAATTAATCTATCAACCAGAATAAATAATTCATCGTAGTTTATGTCTTTTGGTAAAGCGTCATTCTGAATGTCAAAAATTTGTTTGTTTCCTGAATGGAAAACTCGGTAAAAGCCAGCTTCCAAATATTTTTTGATATTACTATCAATAGATTTGTTTTGTTCGAATGGATTAAATAATATATAGATTTTTGTTCCTTCATTCCATTTGGATATTTCTTCTAAAACAGTTGAAGGTGTATCTTTTTTTACTGGTTTACCGCATTTTTTACAAATTGTAGTGCCAATTCTGCCGTATAAGAGCCTGATATAATCATAAATCTCTGTTACAGTGCCAACGGTGGAACGTGGATTTCGGGCTTGTTTTCGCTGTTCAATTGCGATTGCGGGTGGTAAACCGGTTATTGACTCAACATCAGGTTTATTTAGTCTTTCAAGAAATTGCCTTGCATAAGCCGAGAGTGATTCAACAAAACGCCGCTGACCTTCTGCATAGATTGTATTAAAAGCAAGTGAGGATTTCCCTGAGCCGCTGACACCTGTAATGACAGTCAAAGAATTATGAGGAATATCAACGGATATGTTTTTTAGGTTATGAAGTGAAGCACCC
>CALHRB010000354.1 GCA_938038165.1 Candidatus Kapaibacterium sp.
ATAAACCTCTCTTCGGGTAATTTTTTTGGGACGACTACTTTCAAAATTCCATTATCATAAGATGCAGTAATTTTATCGCTTCTAATATTTTCATTTAGTTGAAAATTTCGTTCGAAGTGGCCGTAGAATCTTTCCTGTACAAGGGTTTTCGTAACATTTTGCTTTGGATTTAATTTCTCTGTAGATACGCTGAGAACTTTGTCATCATTGAAAATGACTTTAATTGAATTTGGCTCAACTCCGGGTAATTCAAACTCAAAATAGAAATTCTTAGAATCCTCACTAATGTCGGTTTTCGGTTTGAAACCCTTGAAGTAAGCATTAGGAGAATAATCATAACCCGAAAATCTATCTATATTTCTTAATTTCATTTTCATTAAATCATTATTGCAACATATATTCATTGTATTTATCATCTTGATATCCTGTAATTAATATAAATTCAGTTAATTAACATAAGCAGCGCAACCAAAATCTTAACGGTTGCACTGCTTTAAAAAATTATGAGATTTTTATCTCGACTTCTTTTGGTTTTGCCGGTTCGACCTTTTCCAAAGTTATACTAAGCACACCGTTCTCGAATTTAGCATTGATAGAATCATTTTTTAAATTATCCGGTAGCAGGAATGAGCGGGTGAACATGCCATAGTTTCTCTCAACTCTTATATAATTTCTGTCCTCATCTTTTTCCTCGGTTTTGAATTCACGTTTCTTCTCTCCTTTGATAATCAGGTAATTATCATCGTTGATTGAAACCTTAACATCTTCTTTGGTCAGGCCGGGAAGTTCAGCAGTAATATAGTAATTTTTATCATCTTCTGAAATATCGACTCTCGGCGAAAAATCACCAAATTCGATGTTAAAACCTTTTTCAAATTCTGAAAGAAAATCACTCATTCCTTTTGTAATGCTTTCAAATCCTCTGAATGGATCAAATCTTACTAGTGCCATAATATCCTCCTTTCTTTTAATTAATTAACATTTATTTCTATTTCTTTGGGTGCAGGTGGCTCAATTTTTGGAATTGACAAATTGAGAACACCATTTTCGAATTTAGCAGTAATTGTATTTTTATCTAAATTGTCAGGAAGAATAAAGGACCTCATAAATTGTCCGTATGATCTTTCCGTTCTCAATGTTGCTTCAGTTTCTGACTTTTTCTCATATTTTTTTTCTCCACTTATTGTGAGAACATTGTCATCATTGACCGTTACCTTGATGTCTTCCTTTTTGATGCCCGAAAGCTCAGCCTGAACATAAACATTTTTATCATCTTCGAATATATCCACTCTTGGTTTGAAAGTGCTTCCCTCGAAGTTAAATTCGGGTGCTAAGGTTTTATAAAGCTCATTCATTCTGCGAGCCATTCTTTCAAAACCCCTGAAGGGATCATATCTCATTACTTTCATCATTTTTACTCCTTTCTAATTTGTTTAACATTTATTTTTGATTTCACTTTTATTTCTATTAAAAGTGTGCCAAAAAAAATATTATGCTAAAATGACATTAAAAGATGACATCCTTTCATTTTCCTAAATGTAGAGACTGTCATATTGACATAATATATACATTTGTGACAAAATGCATTGCCATTTTGTCTTTATTTTAAGTCATATTGTCGCAACGCTTGTTTTTTTCTTTCATTATTTCATAAAAAGTAATTAATTTTCGGTTTTTTAGATAGAGTAAATTAAAAATGCCTGAAACAGATCTTTTCAAGGAAATTTCTTCGCTCCAGACCGAAAAAAGAAATCCTTTAAGTGAACAAATTGATATATCTTCAACTACAGAAATATTAAAAATTATAAACAATGAAGATAGATTAGTCCCCGAAGCAGTTTCAAAAGTGATCCCCGAGATCGCAGAAGCTGTTAATGTAATCGTAGAAGCTATTAAAAAAGGCGGGCGTCTTTTTTATTTCGGAGCTGGAACAAGCGGACGTCTTGGTATTTTAGATGCGGCTGAATGTCCACCCACATTTGGAACTGACCCCAATTTGGTGCAAGGTTTAATTGCGGGCGGGAAAGAAGCTGTCTTTATTGCTCAAGAAGGAGCCGAGGACAAAGCTGAATACGCTGTTTTTTATTTTGCTCAAAGAAACATAAATCCACCCGACGTAATTTGTGGGATTGCGGCATCTGGAAGAACTCCGTTCGTCAAAACTGCTATAGAAAAAGCCAAACAAATAGGTTGCAAAACAATTTTTATCTGCACTGTATCCAAGGAAAAAGCAATTCAATTAGGTGTTTCACCTGATATTCTTATTAGCTGTGAAGTTGGTCCTGAGGTTATTACTGGTTCAACTCGTATGAAATCCGGCACCGCTCAAAAATTAATTTTGAATATGATATCTACCGCTACTATGGTTAAATTGGGTAAAACTTACGGTAATATTATGGTTGATTTAAAAATTACTAATAATAAATTAAAAGAAAGAGCCAAACGAATTTTAATGGAAATAACCGGAATTAGTTATGATCAATCAGTTGAATATCTCGAAAAAAGTCACGGGAATGTGAAAGCAGCTCTTGTAATGATTTTAGGGAAAACGGACTATGAAAATGCAAAGAAGATTTTAGATAAATCTGATGGCTTCGTAAGAATTGCAATTGAAAAAATTCAAGCTAATCTATTATGAACTAATTTCGATTGTTATAATAATCAAAATTTACTAATTTGCTAAAACATATTTACTTAAATAAATCAAAGGTTAAAATATGAGAGTTCCGGACCTATTAAAAATTATAACAATAATGCTGATTGTTAACGCAACATTAGTCTTAGCTCAGGAGAAAAGCTTTATTCAATCTGCATACGAGGCAATTCAAAAAAAAGATTATAAATCAGCTCTTGAATATTATACAAAAGCAATTGAAAAACAGAGTAATTACGCCCCATCCCATTATGGCAGAGGACTAGCTAATTCTTATCTCGAACGCTATTCAGAATCTATTCTGGATTTCACCGAAGCTTTAAATTTAGATCGTAATTATCACGAAGCATATTATGCAAGAGGTTTAAGCAATGCTAAAATTGGCAATAATCAGTCTGCTATTGATGATTTTTCGAAAGCTATTGCGCTAAATAATACCAACCCTTCGTATTTTTATGCAAGAGCCAATATGTATCACTTTATGGGTCAATATAGCAATGCCCTTGCGGATTACAACAAAGCTGTTCAGCTTGATCCAAATTTTGGTTTAGCCTATTATGGCAGAGCCGTTGTTTACAAGATAGAAAAAAAGAAAGATCTTGCCCTTGCTGATTTCAATAAATATCTTCAAATGAATGGCGACAAAGATGGCTTAGAATCTGAAGTTCAAAGATTAATTAAGGAAATAAATGAACCCGAAGAAGACTAATATATTGATATTTGTTTTTATTGCAATTCTATCTCTTTTCTTCAGCTTTGATTTATTCAGTCAGGATTTTTCACTCGGCAGAATAAACGGAAATTTTCAACTGGAAGCACAAACATATGCAAAGGACAGTCTAATAGGTGCTCAGGATGTTCCCGAGAAACTTCTTTCACGGGGCTTCCTTTATCTGAATTATTCTTTGGGAAATTTTTCTGCAAATATCAGATATGAATATTACCTTAATCCTATTCTGGGAATTGATCCAAGATACGAGGGAACTGGATTCGGGCATAGATCTTTGAATTATAACACAGACCTTATTGATGTTACAGCCGGAAATTTCTATGAGCAGTTTGGCAGTGGGATCATACTTCGAGCTTACGAGGAAAGAGCTTTAGGCTTCGATAATGCTATTGATGGAGCAAGATTTAAGATACGTCCTGTTGATGGAATAGAATTCACTGGATTGATAGGAAAGCAGCGTTTCTTTTGGGGTCTATCTGACGGAATTCTTCGTGCCGGCGACATCAATTTACAAATTGATAAACTTTTCGGTAATTTTCTTAGCAACGGTCTTTCATTTTCTCTTGGCGGCTCAGTTGTCAGCCGCTTCCAAAGAGATCAAGAATCTTTTTATTTCCTCCCCGAAAATGTTCTTGCTTTTTCCACCAGAACGAACCTAAGCGGAGAGAGCTTCAATCTTGAAGGCGAATTCGCTTATAAATTCAACGATCCAAATGCAACAAATAAATTTACCTACAACCCCGGAACAGCACTAATTCTTTCAACAAGCTATTTTTCAGAAGGCATTGGTATTAATCTGGACTTTCACAGAATTGATAATATGGACTTTAGAACTGACAGAGAAGCCAAAGGAAACAATCTTAATGTCAATTATCTCCCTTCATATTCAAAACAGCATATTCAAAGATTGGCGACTCTTTATCCTTTTGCAACCAAACCGAATGGAGAAATTGGCGTTCAGGCTGATTTTACATTTACTGTCCCCCAAAATACATTTCTTGGCGGTGAGTTCGGAACCACTTTTAGTTTGAATTATTCAAGAATTCATTCTCTTGATACTTCTCATATTGATGAATTCAAATACAATTCTCCGTTTTTTGGAATAGGTAAGCGACTATTTTTTCAGGATATCAACTTAGAAATTATTAAACGATGGTCAAAATCATTGGAATCAAACATTGCCTTTATCTATATCAATTATGACAAAGACGTTATGGAAAATGAGGGAGCTCCAAAATATGGAACGGTCAACAGTTTTATGACATTTTTGGATTTTATTTATAAATTTTCAGCAAACCACTCACTTAGATTAGAGCTTCAGCATTTATTTGCAAAACAGGACTCTGCTGTTAAAGACCCAGATAACGTGAACGGTAATTGGGTATTTTTTATGGCAGAATACACAATTGCACCAAACTGGTTTTTCAGTTTTGTTGATGAAGTTAATTACGGCAATCATTATGATTATTTGAGGCTTCATTACCTAACAGCTTCGATAGCTTATATAACTGGTCCAACACGGTTAAGTTTGAGCTACGGCAGACAAAGAGGAGGAATTATTTGCGTTGGTGGGGTTTGCAGACCTGTTCCCGCTGCAAATGGCTTTTCATTGTCTGTAACTTCTTCTTTCTAATTTTGTTATTAATTTTTATAATGAACTTAATAAATGGTAATCAATATGAATAAAAAATATAGTCTTATAGTTTTCTTCTCTCTTTTGGTTCTTTTGCTTTATTCCTGCGATATAATTGAACCACCTTACAGAGAAACAACTAATATTGATACAAGCACAGCAACTTATGTCCGAAAGGTTTTGATTGAGGAATACACAGGTTTTCGCTGTGGTAACTGTCCCGAAGCAGCTGAGCATGCCCATAAATTAGCTGATTTATATAAAGGTAAGGTTTATTTATTAAAAGTTCATTCCGGTTATTATGCTATTCCTACTAATCAATATACTTATGATTTCAGGACGCCTGAAGCTACAGAACTTGACAAATTTTTTGGCTGCAGCAAAGCAGGGAACCCAAACGGCTTGATAAGCAGGTATGGTTTTCCAGCAAAGTCCCACATTTTAAGAGACCAGAAATGGGAAGAAATGATAAAAACCCTTTTGCAGGAAAAGCCAAAATTATTGATTAGCCTTAACAACAGTTATGATGACATCACAAGAGAAATAACCTCTAATGTTGAAATAAAATTCATGGAAGACAGCAAACCTAATTATGCTCTCGCTTTGTACATTGTCGAAGATAGCATTGTTCAATATCAGCAGGACGACAGACGCAGACCGCCCGATGTTTGGGATTTTGTTCATGATGATATACTGCGTGGCTCTATGAATGGAACCTGGGGTAGTATAATCAGCAATAGCCCAATCCCGGCTGGAACTACCGTTCAAAGACAATTTAAATATATTATACCAAAGGAAAAAGATTGGAGACCTCATCAAATAAAGATTATGGCATTCGTTCACGACCATCAGAATTCTTATGAAATTTTTCAAATTGAAGTAAAAAAAATTATACAGTAAGCTCCTATGTTACTTTTTTTTGAAGTTTATGATTTACCCGAGGCTGAACGTAGTCCTTGGGTTCTGGTTTATACTACAAACACATTGATTGATGCCGAAATGTTCAGAGCAAATCTTGAAAGTGCTGACATACCTGTTCAGGTTCTTTCTCAGGTTGATTCAACAAGAATGTTTTCTGTTGGTGAACTTGCAATTGTTAAAATTTTCGTTCAAAGTCCTTATTATGAACAAGCGAAGGAAATCATTGAACACATTGAATCAAGTAATGATGACTCTGCAATAGATTTATAATACCCAAATTATCATACAAAAGGCTTTTATATTAGTTATGATTTATTTGTTAATCAGAAAGACACCGCCAATAATCAGACCAAGCCCAATCCAACGATAAATTGATATTGCTTCGTGGAATATGGTAATGCCGTAAACTGCAGCTATAATATAGCTCAAAGCCAACATAGGAAATACTTGACTAAATTCGTATTTTTCAAGAAGATAGAGCCATAAAACACCGGAAGCTGCATATAGCAAAGCTCCCAAAATAAAAAAAGGAGTAATGACGAATTGAAGAAGGTTTTTTAACCATTTATCGCCTGATTTCAAAATCCCTCCCATTTTCAGAATTTCGATTTTCCATAGAACCTGAGAAGTAACCCCAAGAAATGCACTTAAGAACGCTAAAATAATCGGCATCATTCTTTTTTCTCCTTTATTTGCTCTATTTCTTGCTTCAAAAGACCTATTTCCTGAACTAATATCTTATTCCTTTCTGTTAACTTTGATATTACCAGCGAATAATGAATTAAAATTGCAAAAATACCCATT
>CALHRB010000355.1 GCA_938038165.1 Candidatus Kapaibacterium sp.
CTGGATTTCTTTTTTCATCAGTAAATGTAGTAAAATTGGAGGAATAATTAGCATTCACGAAAAAATTTTTGATTCTAAATGTTAATCTTGTATTAAGGAAAGTAGCATTTCTATCCTCTCCAATAATTCGACGCCCGTTGAAATTTAGATAGGTTGTATTATTGAACAATCCCGGAATACCAAGAGAGGCAGAGAAAGCGTATTTATCGCCACTTGGATTGAATATTGAGCGTCCTAAATAGTTTGTGAAACCTCCATAAAAATTACCAAATTTCTTGTCAGCATAAGAAAAATCGAAGCTATAGAGTTTATTGGTAAAGTAGTTGGCACGAGTAATTAGTTCTGGCATTAAACGGGCTGAAAGAGTTCCGTAAAAGTTAGGCTTAGATGTACCCTCAAGTTTTTCTCCAGAAACTTCAAGTGTAATCCAGTCTGTAAGTCCATAAGCTAGTCTTAAATCGAGCATATTAATTCTGTCGTTAGTTCTTCTTCCTGCGCTGAAAAGGTATCTCAGGTCATTTTCCCTTAAAAAATAGATCGGTGCCTGAATATATTCACTTTTTTCATCAATTTCGCCTCTTGTTCCATAAAATTTATATGTTACAGATGTCCCACCGTATTTGACAGGTATTCTGAATTTATAAGTACCAGTAGAATCTGTGTTAACTTGTTGGTAAAGTACATTATCAACATAGACTTCAACCTGCCAGTTAGGATTGGTTCTCCCTTCAATTTCGAAATGTTTAAAAATATTAGGCATTTGGACTAATTCATTTGATACCTGAATACCATCAAATGGGTTTATTGGCAAAGAGGTTGTTCTATTTGTATATGTACTTAAGTTTCCAAGTTTTACAAAAGTTAGATAGGGATTCTCAAGGAAATAATAACGCCAGAAAAAGTTTAGATTAGTATTTAGTTTTTTCTGGGTCTCAAAATAGCTGTTGAAAGATCTGATCTCAACGTCTCCGCCAAGTGCTTCTAATCCTAATGCTCCGGAAAAAGTATAGTTTCTTTCGTTCATATTAAGCTGCTTAATATAATTGTTTGCCCCAAAAAGTGAATAGGAAAAAATACCACCGTTTATCCATTTCCTTTGTCTGTCGTATCGCATTGGGGCGAAAAATTCTTCTTCTTCGGTAGCTACTTTAGCTGCATATCTTTTTTTCCTGTAATATTCTTCGAGGCAAGGCAGGGTGTAATTCGATCTTAATAGGATTATAAGTTCACCTTGATCAACTATAAATTTGAAGGGAAAAATTTCCGATAAAAGAGAAGGTTGGACATAATATTCAAGCTCAGAAGCTACCCAGTTTTTTTTTTCAAATGTGTAGTTACTGGAATTAACTGTCGCTTTATTTGTTGAAAAATTAATTTCGAAAGTGGAATCAGGATGGATTAAAAATCCTTTGAAGGTCTTTGTTTCAGGTATAAATTCATAATAAATTTTTAAGCGAGACAAAAAATTTGATAAAGGAATATAAACTGAATCCCCGTCATATAAAGCTATAATGTAACCAGAAGCAGCCGGGTAATTAAAAAGGTAAACACCCTCGACCATTCCTTCTATTCTGACATCATCCTCAGTTTGGGACCTTGCAACATTAATTATTAAAAATAAAAAGATGATTGCAGAAAGAAATTTTAATATCATTGTGTTTATATTTTGTTTTGTCTTAATAATCCTCTGTAAATACAATATTTTTAGTAATAAATTTTATTTACCTTACATCAAAAGTAAAATTCTTGGAGAAAACATTAAATTTTAAAGTGTTTTTTTCGGGAATATCTTCTCTTTCATTCGTGATTGTGAATTCTGCCTTGTATGTTCCGGGTGGGAAATTAGACTTTTCGAATGGATATCTTCTGAGTAAAGTGCTAAATACGCCTAATTTCTCGCTGAATGTTTCCACAGGATCCCCATTTCTGTCATATATTCCAATAGTTACATTTCCCATAAATGGGCTGTTCCCTATTCGTTCGTAATTTACGTAAAGGTTGAATGTGTCTCCAACAGCAATAGTATTGATAAACGGTATGTCAACTGCGGCATTTACTGCTCCCTTTTGAAACATTATCAAAGTATTGACCTCAGCCACCAATTCTATTGCAGTAGTTATTTTGGATGTATCCTCTGGTTTTGTAACAGATTTAGCGGGGTCTCTGAATCTAATACCCATTCGAGTCCAATAAGTTCCGTCTGGTTTATCACCAATGTTTCTTACTAAAAATCTAACTACTTGTTGCTTTTGTGGTTTTATTATTACTTTCTTTGGAAATGCTTTTATATAGGGAACAAGTGTATATTGTTTTTCCAAAACCGTATCAGTAAATATCAATTTATGATTGCCGTTCTCGTCGTTTCCAACGTAACCAAATCGGAAAATAACCTCAACCTCTTTATCACTAAAGCCATTGTTGGTTAAGGTTACCATCCCTCCTCTGCTTAATGGATTTATAAAGAGTATTGGAGGGAATACACCAATTTGAGGAAACAGATCATTAACAAAAAAAATCTGCAAAAATGACACTATTATCAGAAATTTTGTTTTCATAATGAATAATTTAATTTAAATAAATAAAAATGTTTAAATTACAAATATAAGAAAAAGTAGTTTTTAAAAAGTTGCATTGAATAAGTTATTTATGATCAAACATTTTACAAATAACTTCATCGGCA
>CALHRB010000356.1 GCA_938038165.1 Candidatus Kapaibacterium sp.
TATCGGACTTCCAAATAATTCAAAATTATCTAGAATTCTGTCATAAATTACTAAATCGGCTTTGCCTTTTATATTTGTTCCAAATACTTGAACATTTGTTCTGAAGTAATATAACTCTCTGCCGGCTGAACGAAATGATTCCATAGAGTCCGCTGAAATCATAATTGTATCGAGTTTAAAACTGAACAAAGCTTTGTTTTCCGTTGAGATATAGTATCTGTTGTTGAAATATACTGGTTGGTTATTGACTTGATGGTTGATTTCGGGAAGAGCAAACTCTTCTTTGCGTTTATCAAGAGTATCTATCTGAATAAGAATTGGCTTCCCTGTTGCAATTGTATATTTTTCAGATGGATAATTTAATACTGTATCACTAATAAGAAAAATTTGTCTCAATTTAGCTTTTATAAAAACATTGCCATAAGCATTGCTCTGACGATCGTTGCGGTTATATTCAACGAAATCGGCAACAATAATTGTTGAATCATCTTCAATATGGACATTTCCTTGAGCAAAGCTCGTTCTGCTTTTTCTTAAATATTTTGCGGCATCGCTTTTTATTGAGACTGTATCATCATTAATTGTTACATTGTCCTTAAAATCTGCTATTTGAGTTTTTGTATTGTATTCTCCGAAACCAGCCATCAGTATAGCGTTTTTGTCTGTAATTTTTACTCCTTTTGGTGATTTAGCTATTCCGGTAGCTCCATCATACAAAATGTATTCGGAGTTCAAAATCAAATCATCCTGATATATTCCTACATTACCAACAAGTTCAGCTTTGTTTTCATCAATGAAATGAATTGCCCTATCACCCCTGACAATAACATTTCCCTGCTCAAAAACAACGTTTCCAATGAATTCTCTTATATTACCATATTCAGTTTTAGAACCAATTAAACTATCTGCATTTCTTAAAATTATTGGCTGAGTTGGGTTTTCTTTAGTAGGTTTCTGTGCTAACAAACCTGAAAATATAATAAAAATCGTTATAAAAATTAATTTATTCTGCATTTAGCAACAAAAGTTTCTAAAGAAAATTTTAGTATCCAATTAAACTAAATTAACCTTTAAGTTATAAAAAAGTTACAAAAGAATGACTTTTAAGAAAAAAATATTATTTATTCAAGCTTGATAATTTGCTTTGAATGTAAAGATGATAGTCATCAACATCAAAGATTTTTCCTGTTAGCATTTTAATTAAGGCTTTTGGTTCGTATAATTTCCCGTATTGGTGAACGTTATCACGAAGCCAATTTTTGATAGGAATAAAAAAACCATTTTCGATATGCTTGAATACGTCTGGAATATCAGATTGAATTTTATTCCAAAACATTGCCGAATAAATTTTACCAAGTGTATAAGTCGGGAAATATCCAAAACTACCATGTGCCCAATGAATGTCCTGAAGGCAACCTTCCTTCATAGTCAGAGGCATCAAGCCAAGAGATTCATAAAATTTATGATTCCAGATCTCAGGAATATCCCTGACTTTGATTTTTTTATTCAGTAAATCATTTTCTAACTCAAAGCGTAAGATTATATGAAGATTATAAGTTAATTCATCGGATTCGGTTCTGATGAATGATTTAGAGATTTTGTTGATTGCCTTGAAAAATTCTAAGGAAGAGACGTTATTCAATTGCGTTGGAAAATTTTCTTTTAACAAAGGAAAGAGCCAATTTGAAAATTCCAAAGATCGGGCAATAATTTTCTCCCAAAGGAGTGACTGAGATTCATGAATTCCCATTGAAGAACCTTCTTCGAGAAAGGTTCTATAATATTCATCACATATGTTTTGTTCGTACAAGCCATGTCCAGCTTCATGAATGGCTGAGTAAATGCTGCTTCTAATGTCATTTTCCAGGACTCTCACAGTCAATCTTACATCCCTTCGGGAAAATGATGTAGTGAATGGATGAATAGATTTATCAAGCCTTCCATAATAAAAATCAAAGCCCATTTTATCACAAATCTGTTTTGCAATCTTAAATTGAATATCGCAATCGTAATAGTTGAATAAAAAATCGTCATTAATGACTGAGCTTAAACCAAGAGCAAAGTCCAGCAAGTCAATAGTTTTTTTCTTAATTATTTCGAAATAAGGCTTAAGAAAAGAATGTGTCATTCCCGGTTCATAAATATCAATCAGAGCATCATATGGATTTTCGGAAAAGCCATAATAATTAGCTTGTTCAATTTTTAGATTTGTTAAATAATCAAAATCATTTTCGAAAAGTTTGTAATTGTTTGCCTGTCTGGCTTTTTTCCAACTTTCGATGGCATAGGTTTTTGCTTTTGTGAATTTCTGAACGAATTTTTGGGGTAGTTTAGCAGCGAGTTTGTGTTCTTTCAAAAATGTTCTGTAAATACCATTTACGAATTCATTTGAATTTCCGATATGACTCTCTATTTTATCGGCTAATATTCTTGCTTTTTTTGAAGTAATCAGTCTGTGGGCTATCGTTTCGAGAGTAACCAGTTGATTTGCTCGGGGATGAACAGATCCAGATGGCATATAGGTTTCCTGATCCCAACCAAGCAAAGAAGCTGAATTTTGAATATCCTTAATAGTGTTCATCAAATTCAATACATCTTGCAAAAGTGGACTATTCTGCTTTCGGATATATATTTTATTCATAATAGTTATTTTTTAGTTCTTTTGAAAGATTGGTCTTTCCAGGTTATAGTTTTTTTAAATAGTAGAAATGGAGCAAGAATTTCCAGTAAAATAAAGAACATGACAGCTGGAATAATCCATCCAATCAATTTAATCTTCTTTAGTCGAAGGATTGAAGGGAGAATAATAATATAATCGCCTATGATTCTAATCAATGGAAATAGTGCAGCCATGAGATAATTTCCTGTTATCAAAGAGATAATGATACCAACCCATAAAGACACAGAAGAAATAACAAAAAAAACAGCCTTCAACCCAAGTTCCATACCACCGATAGCCCATCTATGATGTTGTTTTATATATTCTCCGATAGTTTTGCATGGGAGGGTATCAATATCAGCATCTTTATCAACAAAATAAATAATACCTTTACCTTGATTATGGAATTCAGTAATTAAAGCAAGGTCTTCGGTAACCGAGAAACGAATTTTTTCGAAACCTCCAATTTGGTCGAAGACAGACTTTCTAACGGATATATTGTTTCCAAAACAGCCCAGAGGCTGCCCCAAACCGATTCCAGCACAAGCAAGTGTGTGCATATAAATCCACTCTATAGCTTGAATTCTATCGAATAGCCCTTCCCCATCAATATTGGTAAAAGAAGCAACGAACCCAATATTTTTATCTTTATAGCAAGAGGAAATCTTTTTAATCCATTTGGAGCCAACTTTGCAATCGGCGTCAGTCATAAGGATTATATCACCTTGTGCCTCGTCAATACCTGATTGTAATGCACCTGGCTTTCCTTTCAGATTTTGATGATGGTGAGCTTCGTCAATGCTAACAATTTTTAAATTTTTTATGTTTTTCGAGAGGTCATCTAAAATTTCACCAGTTCTATCAGTTGAACGGTCGTTGACGGCAATAATTTCATATTTTTCAACAGGATAGTCACTTTCTGCAATTGAGTTTATGCAGTTTTCGATATTTGCTTCTTCGTTTCTTGCGGGAACAACAACCGAAACCATTGGGTTATCGCTTTCATCGTAGAATTCAATTTTCTTGTTTCTTTCTAAATAAGCACCAATAGAAAACAATGCAATTCGGGAAATTAATATTATGACAGAGATAATTAATATTATATCAAAAATCATCTTCTTCGATTTGCTATAAGATA
>CALHRB010000357.1 GCA_938038165.1 Candidatus Kapaibacterium sp.
GTTCCGATTGTATTGATACCTAAAATTATTTTAGGAGGACTGATAAGTAAATTTGCAATAATGAAAGATTTCATAAAAGTAATTGCAGCTTTTATGATCAGCAGATGGTCTTTTGAGGCAAGTTTGATATCTGAGTATAAGTCAAATTCTTCTATTGTAATAAGCGAAATTGGTTTTTCTGCAGATAATATGTTATCGGATATTGCAGTAATCATAGCCTTCAACTTTATATTCTTTTACTCCACTTATTATTCACTTAAGAGGAAGGATAACTTTGATGTTTGAATATCCATTTATTTTTTCGAGAAGTTAAAAAATTTAATAATCATAACTGATTGTTTAACTTTCTTTATAATTAAAGTTCCATATATCTCAACCTTCGTATTTTGCTTTTTAATTATTCAAATCATACGGCAAATAATAAACTAATTACTGAAAATCGTTCAGTTTTGAAACCTAACCAAAGTCGTTTTTTAATATAAACCGTTATCTTATATCCTTTTTTATGTATCTTTTAAGTATCTATGCGATAAATTTAAAGAGTGTATTTTGACTTTTGACTTGTTAACACCGCCTTTGTCTTTTCTCACCAACACATTTTATCTATGGCTTCATATAATTATTTTTGATTTTTATTACTTATAGTGAGATCTAAATTCCTTAAAGCATTTCTAAAGACATTTCACCTATTACATAATCTTATTTAAGTTCTTCAACCTTTTTTCAGGATCTAATCCTAGCTTATATTGCTATATCTAATTACATAATTTGTCATTCCAAATTCAATATCTCTAATCCTTCGTCAATATTTCCTCTCCAATAGATTTATTTATCATTTAATGATAAGAATTTCATTTTTTAATGATTTATAATTAACTATAAAAAATGGATAACCCGACAAGTGAGACCAGAAACAAAAATATTAAACAGCTACAGCCAACCAAAATATGTGGTTCAGGTTGGAGATTATTATGGTGTAATTATAATTGATTATGCCACAGATAAAAATTATGAATCATATATTGATTTAACATTACAAAAGGATGATAAATTCTTTGTTACCTTTTTTGCTGAAATGGATTACAATGAAAATTTTACTTTTGTCGAGTCAAAATTTGGCTATTTTGATGAAGCATCTATAAATCCAAAGTATTTTATCAGAAATACTCCGTTATATGAAATTTATGAAAAGTTTAACAGCTCTATGCCTATTAAGATTGAGATATTTTTTGATTTGGTGAGAAGGACATTAAGAGAAATCTATAAAATCACAGAAGAGTTAGAATATTTTGTTGTACCAGATATCGAAATAAAAAAGTATTACGAACAAGATAAAGATGAAGCTGATTTAATATCCTACGAGAAAATTATTGATTATTTCTATGTAAGTAAATCAGTGTTTAACTGTTATGCAAATAAATCAGAGACACTAATAATTGATGACTACAACTTTCAGGAATTCCCTCAATTTATGTTGAGTTTTAACTGGGTTAAAAAGCTTGAACTTTATGAGTTACTCATAAGTGAAATTCCTGAAGAATTAACAAATCTAATAAACCTTAAATGTCTTTCATTAAAACTTAAGTTTTTAACAAAACTACCTATATCTTTACCAAGAATGACAAATCTTGAAGTATTAATACTTGAAAGAACATCTCTAAATGAATTACCCAAAAGTTTATTTAAACTTTCTAATCTTAAAGAATTACACATCATTGATAATAAGGGGATTTCTTATTTACCCGATGAAATATCGCAACTTACAAATCTTGAATATCTTTATATCTATTCTAATAAAATAAAAGAGTTACCCAAAACCATTTCCAGATTGATCAAATTGAAAGTGCTTTATCTATCAGATAACAATATTGAAGAATTGCCGGCAGAGCTTACAGCTTTACCAGAATTAAAAGTTTTAAATTTAAGTTACAATAAATTAAAAAAAATTCCCTGCGATCTTTTTGAAATGGAATCTATTAAGGAAGTAAATCTTTCAAATAATTCAATGTTAAACACCGATGAAGTTTATGATCTTTTAATGAAGTCTGGAAAAATTAATACTTTAAATTTAGTTTTGTAGAAAAAATATTACAGGAGTAATTATGACTCTCTCTGAAAATCAGTTTTTAGATAAAATAGAATTAGTCGAAAAATCAATTAAAATATTAACAAAAAAATTTCAAGAAAATCCAGCTAATTTTTTCTATGAAGAAGATTTGCGAGCATTTTTATTTTATTTACTTTGTGAAGCATTCAATGAAAGGCAAATTACTGTAAGCTTAAAGCAGGATCATTTCTTCAAAAAGTTCAAAGAGAAAAAAATTTTACCAATTAAAACTGAGTATGGAAGGGATAAGGAATATTTTTCGAAATATAATATCTCTAATATCGACATTGGCATACTATCAGAAAAATCCATATATGATGAAATAAATAATTATCAGCGATACTGTGATATAATAATTGAAATAAAATATAGTAATGAAAAATTTAATTCTAAACACGGTAGCTTTATTGACGATATAAAAAAAATTCATAATGCTAAACATCTTGATAATTTTTTTGGACTAGCATTGTGTTTCGATTTACATGGAATAGAGGATATGAAATGTGAGGAAAAATTTTTTAATGATTATAGAAAAAGTAATGTTGAATTTGAAAAAATTGAACTCCAACAGATTAAATTCACTCATTCTAAAAATTATGCTATCTACATTACTCCAGATGATATTTTTATGTCAACCCAGAACAGTAATCAATAAAACAAAAAGTAAAAATATTAGAATGAACCTAAAGCACCCTTTCAGATAGTTACCGAGAAAATACCAGACAATTATTAAAATTATTATTTCCATTTCGTCTGTAAATTAAAAATTGTTTCTAAAGAAATCTTATCATAAGATGATAAAAATTGAAAAGCTATACTGATGACATACTTCGCAGGTCTGAACTTTTAGCTCGAATCATCAATGATGAAGAACTATCCAAAGCGGATGCCGCATTTTTATTCAAAGTTGCAGAAGTAACTATCAATCGTGATATAAAAGCTTTAAGGGATCTAGGAATTCGTATTTTCAGTAAAAATAATAAATTGATTCTCGAAGAAATTCCACAGACATCTGTACTTATTTCGCTAGCATCCAATTATCTTCCGCTTAAATTAAATTCAGATTTAATTTATAATCAGGTGAAAGCATTTAGCAAAACCAATAGAAAGAATTTTTTCTCAAAAATTGTTTTGGCTTCCAAAGCTATTAACGAACATCTAATCCTCGAATTAAAATATAAAAGATTTTATGACGGAAAGTCAGCCAGTTACAATCTTTTACCTGTTAGGTTAACTTGTGTTGGATTTAACTGGATATTGTATGCTTTTAAGGAAGGTGAGGATATTATTAAATCCTTTTACTTAAGCAGAATTCAAAAAATTAAGTTAACCAATAAAAGTTTTGATGGTCTTTCGCTGTCGCCAGATAAGCAGAAATTATATGATATCGAATTTAAATTTGTTCCAGATGTTCGTGATGAGTTATTTGATAAAATTTGGTTTGAATCATTTGATCTGGAAGAAGCGGATGGATTCATTATTTTAAGAACAAAGCAACCTATTACCAATACACTTTCATCCTGGTGTATAAGTTGGTGGGATGCAATTGAGATTATTAAACCACAGGAACTTAAAGAAAATATAAAAGAAATGATTGCATGTTATTCAGCGAAGAATAAATAAACATATTCTTTAATAATTCTAAAATCTTTGATATCGCAAATAATACTTGCCATTTGCAAAACAACTCTAATTGACTTTCCAAAAGAAAAATATGAAGTTTCCATTGAGGAATTATCTAAACATTGAAATTGTAAAAAAATTCTAAACTCTTTTTTCAATCTTTGTCTATTTGTTCTTTCATTTACTGTAGTAAAAATCTTTAAAAAAAATTTATTTCAAATCATAATTGAATTATGAGGTGAAATTATGAAATCAGTTAATAAATGGTTTCTTAATTGTTTTATCTTCATAATTCTTCTTCTAATAGCATCGGGCTGCAAGGAAGACAGTAACCCCGTAGATGCAGATGTATCCATTCAGACAACAAAAAATATATCTCCCAAAGATGGCGGAACTCTTGAGTAAACGAGCTCAAATGGTGATAGAATTATCCTGACAATTCCTAAATATGCATTTTCTGAATCTAAGACCATTACACTTCAACTGTTAAAAAAATAGAAAGCAATCCATTCTCAGATAATTTGATTAATACAATTCGTATTCTGCCGGATGGATTGAAGTTAAGACATGCCGCACAATTAAAAATAATATTCAGCAAAACGATTTCAGATACTTCCAAAACTATTCTTTACAGTCGCAAAGCATCGGACTTTGCAATACCATTATTCAAAACTGAGATAACTGATAACTCCATTACATCTGAAATATATCACTTCAGTGATTATGGGGGTGCTCAGCCAAGCAATCAGGAGATTATTACTCAGTCGAATAAAACAAATGCAGGTTCTGTAACTGATTTGATGGATTGGCAGAGTTTTTCTGAATTGATCAAAGGATTGCTGCAATATATTGAACTGTTGCAGGCAATCGGTGAAGATCAATTAGCTAATCAATTGCTGGAATCACTCGAGCAGAAAATCATTCAACAGGTAAATGCATTTTTGAATTTACCAATACCTGAAGATCCTTGTGGTTACTACCAGCAAGCACTATTTAAGTATGGTGAAATGGTTCAGCTGCTTACTTCTGATCAACAACTTATCAGAAGAGTTGGTGACAGAATTATTGAAATCAGAAATCGTTGTTTCATAAGGGGCGAGCTTGAATATGATCATTATATGACATATAACGTTGGCAGCGGAACAATACAAAGAACAATCAAAGGTTTCGTGCCTTTTATTGTCAACACTTATAATGAACCTTATGGTGAAATCAGCGGAAGCGGGACAGTAGATTGGAATGGAATTGAACAATCAATTTGTATCGGAACAGAGACAGTTGTAGGGAGCATACAATTAAGTAGAGAAATGGAAGCAGATAATTTTGGTTATCCATGGTTAAATTTTGAAATGTATGAAACCTGGTCTGGTTCGATTACTGTGGTTTGTCCAAATGGAACGGCTGTCTATCAATTTAATCCTCCGGCAAGCACATCAACTGCAAGATTCTTAATGGAGGATGGATACACAGTTGTGCAGCCTTCACCTGTTGGAAGTGGTCAGTTTAAGTGGATTTTACATATGAATTTTCAACCGTAAAATGATAAGTGAAAAGTATTGTATTCGAATTTTTAGATTTCGGTCCTTAGCATTTTTTTAAATCGGACGATCAATTTAAAAGAAAAGTAGGGAACAGTCTCCTGACTGTTCCGCAAAGAAAAACGCACGGAACTGACGGGAGTCAATTCCGAACAACTTTATATTTATCACAAAAGTGATTTACAATATTCAACAAATGATCATCGAGCTTTAACTTTATTGC
>CALHRB010000358.1 GCA_938038165.1 Candidatus Kapaibacterium sp.
AAAATAAAAAATAGTTAAATCAAATCCATTTCTTTCAGACATTCTTTCATTCTGTCGAATGAGCGGGCAATGTCGTTATCCAGCCCTATTGACATTCTAATCAATCCCGGAGACATACCCATCGCTATTTGTTCATCTTCAGGAATTTCGGATGATGTGCTATGACCGGGGGAGCTGAAGAGCGTCTTATAAAAACCAAGGCTAACAGCAAAATAGCCGATAAGGTGGTCTTGCATTTTTATCATCAAAGAATTTGCAGTTTCAGCAGAACCGGCATCAAATGTTAGCATCCCACCGAAGCCATAATCCTGATTCATAAATTTTAGAATTTTTTCATGCTGTGGATGCGATGATAGCCCTGGATAAAAAACTTTAAATCCTAATTTCTCCAAATTTTCCGAAAAGAACAAGGCATTCCTTGAATGTTGCTTTATGCGTATGTGTAAAGTTCTAAGGTTTTTCAGGATACTTGCCGCCCTTATACTATCTAATACAGGACCAAGAAGCATTGCTGAACCAGAATGAACATCTTTCATTCCCAGAATAAAGTCATGCTTTCCGCAAACAGCTCCAGCAACACAATCGCTTGACCCGTTAATATATTTTGTAAGGCTATGAACAATCAGATGAGCGCCCAATTCGTATGGCTGTATTATCATCGGACTGAAAGTATTGTCCACAATAAGAGTCAGACCAAACTCATCTGCTAATTGTCTTAAAGCTGGTATATCTGCGACTTCGAGCAAAGGATTGCTGACTGTTTCGCAATATAATATTTTTGTATTACTGTTGATTTTGCTTCTTATAAGGTCTAAATCTAAAATATTAACAAAATGAGTATTAATTCCGAATTTGGGCAGAAAGTTTTTTAATAATGCATAGGTTCCGCCATAAATGGTTCGGGAGGAAATGATTTCGTCGCCGGTTTGACAAATCTGCAAAATCGCACAGCTGATAGCAGCCATTCCCGAGGCAGTTATTTGAGCATCTTCGGTGTTTTCGAGCAATGCCATTGCCTTGGCTAAGTGATAGACAGTTGGGTTCAAGTGTCTTGAATAAAGAAAGCATCCTTCGATTTCGTGTTCGAATAATTCTTCCATTTTTTCAACGGAGAGAAAGGTGAAGGTAGATGAATCTTCAATTGAAGGATTTACTCCACCAAATTCCCCAAATACTAAATAATCTTGAATTCTGCCGGCAGGACCGGTAATTTTTTCTGGTTCCATATTATTCATCTATTGTTGTTGGTTGATTTACATATCCATCTCTAATCATTTTGTCGTTTAGCTTTTTGAATACTTCTCCGCTCCATTTTTCAAAAATTTTGATAACCTCATCGTTTGCTTCGCCAAATGTAGCAACCCATTTTTTCCCTGTTGGAGTTTCGAAGAATTCAATTAGTTCTTTTATTTCTTTTTCGGTGAATATTTTATCATAAACAGGGACAAGCTTTTTGATGGCTCCATCTATGTCTGCTTCCTTTCTGAGGCTTTGCCAATAAGTTGAATCTACTGCGGGCAACATTGCTTTATAAGAATTAATAATGTCATTTACTACGCTTTCGGGAATATCATAAGCTCTGACAAGGTTAAGAAGCTTTATGATATTTTCATCCTTTGATGAGCTTTCAGTAGCCTTATTTGCGCCTTGTGCTTTGATAGAGATAGTTAAAAGCAGAATGACTAATATTTTTAAAATAATTTTATAAATCATTATTCTCTCCAATTCTAATTCATTTACAATATAACAAGATTTTAATTTTTATCATAATGACAGTAACAAAATCGGTAAATTTTTGTTATTTTTTACTGATAAAATTATTTTAATTAATTTTTATGAAATTTTATTTTCTGAAATATGCCTTAGCTTTATTTTTTGCTGGCTTCCTATGGTCGTGCAATTTAGACTCACCTTTGACAGATAAAAACAAGACGCTGATAATTAAAAGTGAAATAAAATGGAAAATTTCAAATAACGAAGAGACAAGATTAAATAAAATTACTCACAAAGAATATTTAAACAACGGAAAATTAAGCAAAATAACAGAATTTTTACAGACAGGAGAAATTAAAAATGTTGCAGTGTTTAGCTATAACAATAACACCAGTTATGAAGAAATAAAATATTACAACGGCGATAGTTTTTTAGATTCTGTAAACATAAATATTTACTTTCATAATTTATCAGGAAAAGTTGAAAGAAAAATCTCATTAACCAAAGATGGAGATACAAGTTTTATTATTGATTACAACTATGATCAAAAGGGTAATCTGATAAGGAAGGTGCAAACAGACTTAGTTAAGAAAAGCTCAATTGTTACCGACATCAAATATTTTTATAATAATAACGGAAATATTATAGGAAGATTAATCAACCCAAATTTAAACGGAACTTACGATTCGAGAGATTCAATTGCTTATCAGTCCGAAGGAATCAAGGTTGAGCTTTTTAATTACAATCCTGACGGAAATATCAATATTATCTACACATACTTCTATAACAAATTTGGTTATATTTACAAGGAATTCCAATCAGAGAAAGATGGAAAAATAATAACGAAATATGAATATGATTATTCATACTGGAATTAAATCGAATGAAGAAACTCTTTGCATCAATATTGCTTTCTTTTATTTTATCTATTTTCGAAGCTGATAATACAAGTATAAAAAATCCCATTCCAATTGTCTATTCTTTGGAAAAATTGCCTGATTACAGATTAAGCCTCTTTTATCAATATAATAATTTTGTCAGATTTAGTTTAAACTGATTCAAAATTTTAAAAAACAAATTTTTTTCAATATATTTGAAATTCAATATTATATACAAATCTATTAAAAGCTCGAGCGGTTTTTAAAAAAAATAGGAGGTGATTTATGAAGAAATTATTAATCTATCTATCAGTAGTTCTGCTTTCAAGCTCTTTGATGATTGGATGTGCTGCTTATGCAGTATCACCCGTTCTTGGTGGGCTTTATACAGATGTAAAAGCACCCATCACTGCAACTTCAAATACATCATATTCCAAGATGGGTTCCGCGTCTGCCTCTTCAATACTTGGGTTAATTGCCGTTGGTGATGCAAGTATTAATACAGCCGCAAAAAATGGTGGTATTACAAGGATTCATCATGTTGATTTCAAATCAACGTCCATACTAGGTATTTATGCTACATACACAGTTTTTGTTTATGGAGAATAATTAAAAACAGAAGGGGTTGTAGAGTTGTTTTTCTTACCGCTCTGGCTTTTAACTTTACAGCCCCTGGTTTTTTAACTTTTAATTTTTTCAATTATACCTGTTGTGGATTTTCCCTGAACATAGGGAATAATCACCACTTGTCCGCCGTTTTCCCTTACAATATCAGCTCCAACAACTTCATCAGCAATGTAATCCCCACCCTTCACAAGGATATCGGGTTTAATGAGGTCTATTAGATTATAGGGTGTGTCTTCGTCGAAAATAGTAACATAATCAACAAATTTTAAAGAATCAAGAATCAATGCTCTATCGGATTCATTGTTAATTGGTCGTTCGCTGCCTTTGAGCCTTTTGACAGAGCTATCGCTGTTTAAGCCTATTATTAAAACATCACCTAATTTCTTTGCTTCGTTAAGGTAATAAATATGCCCGGAATGAATAATATCAAAACAGCCGTTGGTAAAAACTATCTTTTTGGCTTTGGATTTCAGCTCGGAACACTTCTCTTTTAAATCTGTTCTTGCAATTATCATTATTTAACCATTATTAATGCTGTTTCGCTTGATGGATTTTAGAAGAGCGTCAATCGTAATTGGAACAATTCCAGGCTCTTCGCAAACAACACCTGCTGCAAAATTAGCCATAGCAGCTGATTCCCTGATTGTTGCCCCGCCTATATAAGCTGCTGCAAGTGTGGCAATAGTTGTATCACCAGCTCCTGACACATCAGCTATATTTCTTGCTCTGGTAGGAACCGATGACACGTTGCCGTTGGATTCAAATAATATCATTCCATCGGCACCCAGGGTAATCAAAACATTTTTTGCGTTTAATCGGTCGAGAAGAGTTTTACCTGCAATTTCGAGATTATCTCTTTCCCTAAGGTTCATATTTAAGGCTTGAGATGCTTCTTTTCGATTTGGCTTGAACACGGTAACTTCTTTGTAATTAAAAAAATTTTCAGATTTTGGATCAACAAAAACAGGTATGTTGTTTGTTTTGGCAAAAGAAATAACTTCAAAAATTAAAAATTCGGAAATAGTTCCTTTGTTATAATCCTGAAAAATGATACCGCTTAAATTATGGGTGTTGTTGAGAAGTCTAATGATGAATTTTTCACCCTCGCTTGAAATTATCTTACGTGTTTCTCTGTCGAGTCTAACCAATTGCTGGTTGTTACCGATAACTCTGGTTTTCACTGTTGTTGTTCGGTCTTTATCAATAAAAAAACCGTTTGTTGAAATACCCTGTTTTTCAGCAATTGCCGAAAACATCCTGCCAGAGTTATCATCACCCAATAGACCGCATAAAATTGGTTCGACACCTAATGTTTTCAAGTTATTTGCTACGTTGGCAGCACCGCCTAAATGGTATGATTCCCGTTCTATATCAACAACAGGAACGGGAGCTTCTGGCGAGATTCTGCTGACATTTCCCCAAAAGTATCTGTCGAGCATCACATCCCCAATAACAGCGATTGCTTTGCCTTTGCTTTTCTCTAATGTCTCTTTTGCCCTTTGTAAATCAAAATTATCCATGTCAGTATTAAATTAAAAATTAATTTGTTGTCATCGATTGAAAAAGGAATTCGAGCAATGGAGCTATTATCAAAGCTTTTTTTTCAAGGATATCAGCTAATATAGGTGAATAGCTGACTTTATGCTCTAAGTCAGTCCAGACTGTGAATTCCTTTAATTTAAGAACTTCCGCCGCTGGATGATTTTCATCAAATCCACGAGGCATCCGCTTTAACTTTTCACCGTAAAACTCATTAGGAAACTCTTTTTTAAACTCCTTTTCATTGATAATATCTGAAAGTTCTTCCCAGTCATTCGATATTTTTATCCTTAAAGCCCTTAATGTTTGGTTGCTTGGCATATGAATGCCGCCCCCAACAAATGATTCCTCGGGTGCAAAATGATAGTATAAACCGGGAGATTCTGGTAATCGCTCACCGAGTTTGGCATTATATGGAAAGTAAATACCAAGATTTGTTTTATAAGGATCTTTATTTGAGCTAAAACGAATATCCCGGTTTATTCTGAATAAACTGACTTTTGAATCGGCTACAAAAGGGAGTCCTATAATAGCAAATCTCTGGCTCATTTCTTGAACAAGTTCTCTGGAAACATCCTTTATTTCTCTTTCGTAAAACTTTTTGTTAGCGTGAAACCATTCTTTGTTATTATTATTTTTTAGTTCTGAAAAAAACCAAAATATATCCTTCGAAAATCCATTAAATCCCATTTGTCTCCTAAAATACTTGAAATTATTTATCAAAAAATTTAAACTTACAAGCCGTTAAGCCATTTTCCAAAGAAGTAAATCTAAAACTTAAATTTGTCTCGGTCTTTAAAGTTATCAAACCCGCTTTGAGAGGCATTTTTGCTCCTTTAAATGGATTTTTAATTTTGTGTATTAACTTTTTGTTGTAACCAAAAATATCAGCTACTTTTACGGCAAAATCATAATGGCTTAACCAATCTGCTCCACCGGTGTTAAAAACGCCATATAATTCCCTGTCAATTATTTTCATTATGGTTATAGTCAGATCATCAAAATAGCAGGGGTTTGTAAATAAAAAATCGCTGACATCCACCCGATAATTTCTGAATAACTTATAAATATAATCATCTAAAAAAGTATTTTTTTCTGAAAATGGATGTCCATACAATGGAGTTGTTCTGATAATTGTAACTTTATTTAGCGAAGAAATACTTATATTTTCTGCGGTATGCTTGGTTTTTCCATAATAATTCAAGGGGTTAGGTTTCGTATCGTCATAATATGGACCTTTTAAACCGTCGAAAACCAAATCTGACGATATCAAAATAAGATGAGAGGAAAGAATTTTTGAAATATTAACAAGATTTTCAACCACTCTGACATTCAAATCCCAGGCTAATTTGCGGTTTTCTTCTGCCTGAATTACATCGGAAAAACCTGAGCAGTTAATAATGACATCCGGAAGAATATTAAAACAAAAATTTTTAACATTTTTAACTTCGAGGGGATGAGCTTGGATGAATCTGCTTTCATCTTCGGTAAATTTAATATTTTTCGAGGATAAATAGTAAATCGTGTGTTCGGTTTCTGTCAATAATAATTTGCTCAAAGACATTGCCAAATCGCCGGATGCACCAATTATTAATATTTTTTTACTCATTAATGTTACACGTGAAACGTGATTATTTAAGAAAAATAGATAAAATTGCAACATCCGAAGCAGAAACACCGGATATACGGGAAGCCTGACCAAGAGAAGCGGGTCTAATTTTCTTAAGCTTCTCCCGTGCTTCGTTTGAAATCGAGGATACTTTGTCGTAATCAAAGTTAGGAGGAATTCTCCTATTTTCATTTTCTTTGAAATTTTCTACTTCCCTCAATTGTCTTGCTATATAACCCTCATATTTAATTTCAGCTTGAAGATGCTCAACCACCTCAGGTTCAAGAATTACTGATTTGATAGCTACGGGAAAAGAATTAGTCATATTCAATAAATCCATCAATTGAACATTGCTCCTTTTAGTGAGCTGATATAAATCAAGACTATCGAAAACAGGAGTCTCATTTATCTGTTCGAGATAATTGTTTATTTCGTCGGCTTTTAATTTAACATTTTTTATGTATTTATTTAATAAATTTATTTTAAGTTTTTTTTCTGTTAGTTTTTCAAATTCCTCCTCAGAAAGCAAACCAAGTTGATATCCATATTCCATTAGCCTTAAATCCGCATTATCCTGCCTGAGCAATAATCTGTATTCAGCGAGAGAAGTGAAAATTCTGTATGGTTCTTCAGTATTTTTATTGACAAGGTCATCAATTAGGACGCCAATATATGCCTCGGAACGATTCAAGAAAAACTCCCCCTCGCTTTTGACTTTTAGAGCGGCATTAACACCTGCGACAAAGCCTTGAACTGCTGCTTCTTCGTAGCCTGATGTCCCGTTTATTTGTCCAGCAAAAAAGAGTCCTGTTACTAATTTTGTTTCAAGAGTATATTTTAATTGATATGGAAAAAAGAAATCATATTCGATGGCATAGCCATATCTTAAAAATTCAGCATTCTCCAAGCCCTTGATTGATCTTATGCCTCGTTCCTGAATATCCTCAGGTAAACTCGTAGAGAAGCCGTTAACATAAATGGAATTTGAGCTTAATCCTTCGGGTTCCAGTAATATCCTGTGAGATGTTTTATCGGAAAATCTTGCAACTTTATCTTCAACAGAAGGACAGTAGCGTGGACCGACTCCTTTGATTATTCCTGTAAACATTGGCGAGCGGTCAAAACCCTCTTTTAATATTTCGTGAGTTTTCTCGCTTGTCTGTGTGTGCCAACAAATGATTCTATTCTTAACCTGTTTGGTCATTCGTGAAAAAGGCTCAGGCTGGTCATCTCCATAAGAAGGATCAATTGAAGCAAAATCAATAGATTCTTTTGCTAATCTTGGGGGAGTACCGGTTTTTAACCTGCCCATCTCGAAACCATATCGGTTAAGCAAATCTGAAATATATTTTGAGGCTGCCTCGCCATAACGCCCTCCCGAAACAGCCTTGTTCCCAATATGCATAAGTCCATTGAGGAAAGTACCGGCACAAAAAACTATAGCTCTTGCGTATATGATTTCATTCTCAAGAGTTCTTATGCCTTTAACGGAATCTTTTTCAATTAAAATTTCTGCTACAGTGGATTCTATTAAAGTCAGATTTTTTGTTTTTGACAGAAGATCATAAGCGTATAACGGATATAAATCTTTGTCAATCTGGCATCTTGGAGACCATACTGCCGGTCCTTTGGAACGATTAAGCATTTTGAACTGTATTCCTGCTCTATCGGCTAATAGCCCCATTGCACCGCCAAGAGCGTCAAGTTCTTTTACCAGATGACCTTTTGCAGTTCCACCTATTGAAGGATTGCATGATGGTCGCCCTATGGTGCTCAGGCTTGTTGTTACTAATGCAGTTTTACAACCCATTTTTGCTGATGCATAGGATGCCTCGATGCCGGCATGTCCAGCGCCGATTACAACAATATCGTATCTATTATCAAGCATTTTTTATAATAATTTAACTTGATTAAGACGTGATTATTGATGATAAATTGAAATAATTGCTGAATCAATTCTTGCTGAGTGAGTTTAATGCCTGCTTATATATCAAAATTCTGAAAGTTTTCACCTAAAAACACTGACGAGAGGACAAAAGTTTTTTAGTCTTATTCTGCTAAATGCTCCATTTAATTATAGACAAAACCTGTATTACTAAACATTAGATCATCAAATTGATTTTCACTCTTTGTTTTAATTAATATAAGTAAATATATTAGAAAAAGAAAAAAATGAGCTAAAACATTAAAGATAATCCAAATTTAAATGATTGAAAATGTAAAGGAACGGCTGTATCAAAGGGCCAGTTCATTTTTTCGCTTCTTAATTCATACAGGACGTAAGACAATCCGTTCTTCATCGCAAAAGCTACAATTGGTGCAGCGACCGAATTTGATTTAATAACCGATCTGACAAAACCGTCAACCAAACTTTGCCCAATGGCTTCGATAGCTTCGCTTCCGAGCCAGTACCAGAACATATGTCGTGGGAAAATAAGGGACCGTTCGTAAGAGGCAGAAATGCCAAGCGGTTTGAAGACCAGAATTTTTATTCCGCCTTCGAATTTATCGCCGAATCTGATTGATTCGTTGTAAGTATCATATAGGTGTAAGGGATCATTTGGAAATTGTCCGTCTTTAAATTCTAGTCGGGACCAAATTAAAGCATTTGAATTAAAAAGGATTAAATTGGAATTCTCAGAAAATTCATAACCAAAGCCAGAGGAATTTTCAAGCCCTGCTCTCCAACCGTGAAGTTCAATTTCATTAATATTTTTCTTAAATGAAGGATTATAAC
>CALHRB010000359.1 GCA_938038165.1 Candidatus Kapaibacterium sp.
TGTTTAAATCTAAAGAATTAGCTTCAATTGCGATATCATATAATAACTGTTCTGAGAGATTTAGAGCAAAATTTGAAGTAATGTTTCCAAGGTCAGTTTCAACCTCAATAGATCCATCAATTTGCTTGGTGTTTCCCTCGAGAGTCACTCTTTTTAGGGTGAATTTATTAAATCTTGGAATTGAACTAATTAGATTATTGGGTAAGTTAGAAGCTAAATCATTAAAATCAATTTTTGAATCGCCAAGTTCCATTGAGAATCTTAAATTTTGAAAATCAATTGGATTATATATTTTCCCCTTTACCTTTATATTGGTTCTCTCGCTCGAAAGAACAAAATCCTTGATATCAATTTCCTTTGCATTTCCTTCAATGAGAGCGACAAGAGAAAATTTGGTTTGAATATTACTTTTGGCGTTTGTAAATTTTCCAATATCTGAATTATCAAGGCTATCGATTTGTAGAGAGAGATAACCGTTTACCTTATCTTTTAGACTATTAGGATTTCCAAAAATATTGATGTTGTTGATCCCGCTCGAGAATCTAATACCTGATTTATTTGTCAGTATGGTAAAATTTTTAATTGTTACTTTGCTTGTATCAATAGAAATATCTGCGACGATGCTTTTTAAAGTTAATTTATTTTTATTTTCCACACAGGAAAATTGATTAATTATAGTATTAATTTTAGAATTGTAGAGATTATAAGTCCAGGAGAGATTTATATTTAAATCAGAAATATCAAGGGAAGTATGGTTAAATCTATTTGATTTTTCATTAGCAGAAGTGGAATCATAAACAAACACACTTCCATCATTCAAGACAAATTTCTTAACATTAATAACCCAGTGGGGTGTTTCAGATTTCGTAGTGTCTTCGCTTGGCTTAAAAATTTTTTCAAAATTCCAGAGGCTATCGCTTAAGTTTCTGATTAATTTAATCTTAGGATTGTCAATTATGATATCTTCAACTATCAGTATTTGTTTAAAAAGAGGAAATATATCATATTTTAGTTGTATTGATTCTACATCAGCAAAAATATCTCCATCTGCATAAATTTTTAATTCATCAATTTGAATTCCTTTAAAAAGATTAATTTTTAAGTCATTTAATTCGATTTTGCCAATTAGTTCATTATTTACCAAATTTAGTGCTGTGTTTAATATTACTTTCCTGAAAGGATAAAACTGAAATAATATTAGAAATAAAATAAAAGAAAGAAATAAATAAGCAAAAATCCAAAAAAAAGTCTTAATAATTTTTTTTAATATTTTATGGGATTTGCTTTTTTCTAATTTTTTATTTTCTATATTTACTTTTTTTTCTGACAATTCTTAGAATTGTTTATGAAACAAATTTAAAATAAAAAAAATATCAATTTTGCGGATAAACATAAAAATAATAACTTAATGTTTTGAAACGTTTAAAAGCAATAAAATTTTAACAAAATAACCCAAAAAAAATTTTGGCTACACAGGTTTCATTAAAGGTATGGTTAACTTTCTGGTATAGTGCAATTGTTGCTCTGTCCTTGTCAGCTTTTGGAGCATATACATATTTATCTGTCTCGAAAAATCTACATGACAATCTTGATGTTTCTCTTGTTAAAGTCGTCAATTCTTTGGATTATATAATTTCGGAGAACCTGATCACAAAAAAAAATACATTCAATACTAAATTGAGCAGAGGTGGCAAAGACAAATTTGCAATTTTCAGGGAAAGCGAGCGCAGTCGTTTTGTTGGTCCCCTGAGGCCTTCGCTGGAAGCACAGATTATGGAAAGTGAAAAGCAGGATGCTGTCTGGTCATCTGTTTATGAGCATATATTACTTAACCCGAGAAATTATTTCATTCAAATTGCAGATACCAATAATGAAGTTATCTGGAGATCAAGAAACCTTCTGACAGACTCCCTGCCCGTATTGGCTGATTTCAAAAAAGTTACTCCAAAAGATACGCTTACCATCAAACCTCAAGATAAGGACTCATTAATCAAATTAACCTATGACGATAGCGCTTCAAGTGACAAACTTGATTCAGTTTTTACTTATTATAATATACAAAAGCAGCAGGTCAGATTATTGGTAAAAAAGACTCCTCATGCAATAGTCTCTGTTGGCTATAGTATGTCCGATATTCAAGGGAATCTGAACGAATTATTTGCCATTCAAATACTTGCTTTTCCTCTTGTTTTAATCCTCTCAATTGTTGGTGGATTAGTGCTTTCAAGGTTAGCTATGCGTACAGTTGACCAGATAACACTGGCGGCGGACGAAATTTCTGAAAAAAACCTTAGTTTGAGAATTCCGGAAGTAAATACAAAAGACGAAATAGGCCATTTGGTAAGAACTTTTAACCGAATGATTTCCAGACTCGAGAAATCCTTTGCTCAAATTAAGCGATTTACATCAGACGCTTCACACGAATTAAAAACTCCTCTGACGATTTTGCGTGGCGAACTCGAGCTGGCTCTTCGCTCAGATAAAAGCAAAGAACAGTATGAAGATATTCTGATAAGTGCTTTGGATGAGGTCGTTCGATTGACAAATGTTGTTGAATCGCTTTTGGAGCTGTCCAAAGCTGAAGCTGGACAGATTAATATGAATTTTGAAAGAACCAACTTTTCTCAATTAATTTCCGATATTGCTGAGGATGCTGAAATTTTAGCTGAAAGCAAAGACATCAGAGTTATTAAAAATATTGAAGCTAATATTTTTGCTGATCTTGATTCTCTTAGAATTCATCAAGCTGCACTCAATATTGTTGACAATGCTGTAAAATACACTCCCCCCGGTGGTGAAATTAAAATTGAATTAGTCAATAATCAAAACTATTCTGTTCTTACTGTCTCCGATACCGGTGTTGGCATTCCTGAAGATGAACTTAATCACATCTTTGATAGATTTTATCGTGTTGATAAGGCTCGTTCAGGGACTACTCACGGTGCAGGTCTTGGCCTCTCAATTGTTAAATGGATTGTTGATGCGCATAACGGGCTTATTGAAGTAAGCAGTTTTGAGGGTAAAGGCTCATCTTTTACTATTAAGCTTCCCTTAAAAAAGAATGAAAATAATATTATTGATTAAATTTCATAGTCCTTGAAATGTTTGATAGTTTAATAAATAATATCTTACGAATACCACATTAATTTTAAGTTTGTATTTTACAAAAATACCTTCGCTCTTTAAATACAAGGCTGAAAAAAAAATAATGGAGGTATTTGGAGGTTTTTTTTTATTACCGAAACTTATAATTTTGTTTAATATAAAATTAATTTTTTTATTTTGGAGTCAAATATGTTTAAACGAATGACGGTCCTACTATCTTTTTTTGCTGCTATGATAATTTCAACATTATCATTGGGTGCAGCAATAACTTATAATGTCCCGGATGATTATTCTACAATTCAGGCTGCTATAAATGCTTGCAACGGAGGAGATCATTATACCATTAAAGTTGCCGGTAAAGATCCTGGAGAATATTACCAGGAAAATCTTGTTATTGCTTCAAATTTGGATTTTCAAAGTTTAACCATCATCGGAATCGGTGATTATATCACAGATGTTGATGAAGACGATCCTACACCTCAATATGGATATTCTTCAAGAATTCATGGACTTGATGGGGACAATCCTACCATAGCAATTTATCATTCAAATGTTACAATTCAAAATCTCAGAATTCTAAATTTGAAAAGATCTTCCGAAGATCCCTTTTCTGAAGATGATTATAGAAATGTTCTGATTTACATTGCACCCAATCTTGATAATGTTACTATAATACAAAATCAAATAGGACCGCAAACCGGCGATGGCACTGTTGTGAATGTTTATTATGATATATCCTTTGACGAGGGCGATGATCCGACTGTTGTTCCCGGTGGAACACACGGAATATTTGTTGATGGTAATGGTAGCATCATTGAAATTACTGATAATGAAATCAACGGTATTTCAGGTATGGGTGATGCCATTAGATTCGAAGCAGATGGAACAGGCTTTGATGATTGTACAATTCAGTCTAATTATAGTTATAATCAAAGGATGAGCCATATTGTGATTCTCGGCATAATGACTAACTCTCTGATTGGAAATAACCTTATGGTTGATGCCGGGTTCTATGAATTAAAATTCAATCTTGTTGGTGCAGAAGGTATAGGCGAAGGAGCCTTTGGTAATGGTATAGTGCTTTTGAATAACAACGCAAATAGCAATATTCAAAATATAGATATTTCAGGGAATAGCGTTGCTTCTAATTTGCATACCGGTTTGTATATTTATGGTGGAGTTGACGATATTTACGTAAATGGAAATGACTTTTATTTAAATATGGATGCTATCACACTTAACGGAGACAATGAAGAGCCATTTTTTCCTGGAGATCCATTTGAAATAGACGATAATAATAGTTTCGATGATGTGTTGTTATATAGAAATTTAATTTACGTCAATACAAGATTTGGTATTTTCAATAATACTGATTATGCCCTTTGTGCTCAGGAAAATTATTTTGAAGAGCCTAATGAAGATTTTCAATTAGGAGGTTTTGATCAGTCAAACGGTCCGCAATATGCATGGGGGGAATTTGATCATACTCTTTATTACTTTGATGGTGAGAACTATGACGGCGGAAGAACTTTCTATAATTCTTCTGCTGTATATAAATTAGCTGATGATGACGCAAATATTGTTCCCGGTGCAAGTTTGATTTATGGAAAGATTGACTTCTCGCCCTACATTTACGATCTGTCAGATTTTTCAACCAGAAACATAACAGTTGACAATTCCAACACAGCATCAGAATTTGATAATATCAGCAATGCAATGCTCGCCGTTCATTCTGTCTGCGATCGGGATATAGTTGAAGTCGTAAAAACTAATTCAAACTATTCCGAAGCATTCACAATATACAATCCTGTTGAACTGGTCGGAACAGGCGGAACTCCTGTTATTGACCCGACATCCGGACCAATCATTACATCTGTTGCCGGTGGCGATTCCAAAATTACAGGATTTCAGTTTAACATTCCTTCTGACGGTGGATTAGGTTTAATAGATAACAATTCAAGCTACACCGGCAATGTTTATATGATTAATAATACCTATTACGACATAGATGAAAATGAACTAACAAGTTATGCCCAGATAGATGATCTTATTGATGATGATATGGATTATACAACTAATCCTATCAGAGGTGCTGGAACAGTTGGTCAATTTATTTTCGACTTCCCGTTAACATTTACAGCCCCGTCTGATGTTACAACAACAACCGATCCGGGCGATGATGTTGCTACGAACGTTGATCTTGGAACACCTAATGTTAATGTTAATGGCAGTTCTTATTCAATCGAAAACGATGCTCCTGATGAATTTCCAATTGGAACAACCGAAGTTACCTGGACACTCAAAGATGAAAACGGAAATGTTATCGCAACAGCTACCCAAACAGTAACAGTAAATGATGAGGAAGCACCAAATGTAATTGCCGAGGATTTAACGACTGAAACCGGACCTGGTGGCACAGCAACAATTAATCCCGAAGATTTGGACAACGGAAGTACTGATAATAGTGGAGGCACTTTAACATTCACAATCCTTTATGACAGCGATAACAATGGCGAAGATGAAGAATATGGACCCGGAGAGTTAGATCTTCCAATCGGCACATACGAAGTGAAATTAAAAGTATGCGATGAATCA
>CALHRB010000360.1 GCA_938038165.1 Candidatus Kapaibacterium sp.
CCGAACCAACGGGTTATTATAAAAATTTTAAAATCCCATCTACACCCTGCATATTCATTTTAGAATCAGAAGAGATTATAGGTCGAATTTCCTATCCAGATTATAACTGGTTGGAGAGTATAGCCAAAATAATAAATAAAAGATAGTTTTTTTTTGAGTAGAGTCACTTGTGAAAATCTATTTTTTAAATTTAAAACTAAATTTCATAATGATGTTGGCAAAAAAAATGGCATTATTTTTTCAACTGTGTAATTTTTTTAAAAACATAAAAAGATTAGAAACATGAATAGTATAGTAACAATATTAATGCTTACACTATCGAATGTATTTATGACATTTGCTTGGTATGGACATTTGAAATTCAAAGAAATTCCATGGCTAAATCAGCTAAATTTGTTTGGAATAATATTTATCAGTTGGGCAATAGCTTTTTTTGAGTATTGCTTTCAGGTTCCGGCGAATAAATTCGGTTATATAGGTAATGGTGGGAGTTTCTCACTTGTAGAGTTGAAAGTATTGCAAGAAGCGATAACATTAACAGTTTTTACCTTATTTTCATTGTTATTATTCAAGACAGAGTCATTTAAAACAAATCATTTTATTGGATTTGTCTTTTTGATATTAGCAGTATATTTTATTTTTAAAAAGTAAGTAAACAAATTAAGCATCAGAAAATTATTTTTTCCAATAAATCGGAGATAGGAGGATAATAACAGTATAAACTTCAAGTCTGCCGATCATCATTAGAAAAGATAAAATCCATTTAATAAAATCTGGGAAATGAGCATAGTTATCAGTAGGACCGACTTTGCCAAGACCAGGACCTATGTTATTAATGGTAGCAGCAACAGCACTAAGGGAAGTAATAATATCAGAACCTGAAGCAGTTAGAATCAGTGTGCTTAAAATAGTTATCACCATATATATAATAAAGAAACCACTGACATTAAGCAATATTTTCTCATCAATAATTTGATCAGAATATTTAACTAATGAAATAGCATTAGGATGTAATAATCTTTTAAATTCGTTATAAGCAAATTTAATCAACAAAATAACCCTGATAACCTTTAGACCACCAGCGGTTGAACCAGCAGAACCACCTATGAACATAAGAATGATCAAAATAAAATTCGAGAAAACAGACCACTTTTCGAAATCAGCTGTAGCAAAACCAGTTGTCGTTAATATAGAAGATACTTGAAAGAGACTATATCTAAAACTATTAAAAAGTGAGTACTTTTTGTCGAGTAAAAGTTCAAATGCTATAATGAGAGTAGCAATAATAATAACAAAAAGAAAAAATTTAAGCTCAGAATTGCTGAGTATTTCTTTAATATTTCCCTTAATAATGCGATAATGTAGAGAAAAATTGATACCGGCAATTATCATAAAAGAGATGATAATAAAATCAACAAATGGGCTGTTATAGTAAGCGATACTAATATTTTTGGTAGAGAAGCCACCAGTTGCAATGGTTCCGAAAGTATGACAAAGAGCATCAAAAAGGTTCATTCCTGCAAGCATTAGAAGTATGGTTTCTATTGCTGTGAAGATAAGATAAACCCCCCACAGGATTTTTGCGGTTTCAGTAATTCTGGGTGTTAATTTGTCAACAACCAGTCCCGGAACTTCGGCTTTGAATAATTGCATTCCACCAACCCCCAGGAAAGGAAGAATAGCTATGGTCAGAACGATAATACCCATACCGCCAAGCCAATGGGTGAAGCTACGCCAGAATAATACACTTTTAGGAATTATTTCAATATCAGTTAAAATAGAAGCCCCAGTTGTAGTGAAACCTGACATAGTTTCGAAGAAAGCGTCTGTAAAGGAGGGTATTGCGCCAGAAATTACATAAGGCAGGCTACCGAGTGCGGCAAAGAGGAACCACGACAAAGTAACGATAGCAAAACCTTCTTTAGCTCTTATGTCTTCCTTGTGATTTTTTGTAAGAAGCAAGCCAATCAAACCAACTGTATTTGTAATTATAGAGCTGATAATAAATGCCCAATGCTGATTATCAATGTAATAAAAGGAAAAAGGAAGAGGAACAAGCATCATTATACCGATGAATAATGTTGTAACCGATAGAAGTTTTATTACTGTTTTATATCGCACAGGGCAATGGAAAAAAATTAAAACATTTTTTCAATTTCTCTTTGTACTTCGGGTTTATAGAATACTATAACTTTATCCCCGGGTTCTATTTGGGTTAATCCTGTAGAAATTTCAATAGTATTATCTGATTTGACAACAGCACCGAAAATAACGTTTTCTGGCAATTTAATATCCTTTAATTGATTTTTGACCAGCTTTGTATTCTTTTTTGCAACCATTTCGCTAACAATACCATCAATACCAGGAATTTCGGCAAAGGTAGCGTAGGTTCTTCGATGAATGAACTGTCTAATAGCATTGACAGTAATGATTTGTTTGCTGACGACAGTATCGAGACCAATAGAGTGAGTAACCCTAAGATAATCCATTTTTTTCAATAATGTGATTGTACGAGGAACGTTTAACTGCCGAGCCAAAATAGAAGTGATAATGTTTGTTTCGTCATCGCCCGAAACTGCAATAAATTCATCCATTTCGTTGATATTTTCTGATAAAAGTAGTTCCTGATCGGTGCCATCTCCTTGAATTATAAGTGTTTTATTCAGATTTTCGACCAGGAGTTTCAGTTTAGAGGTTTCATTTTCAATAATTTTCACATTTATTTTGTCTTCAAGTTCTTGTGCGGTATATTCTCCGACAAGCCCTCCGCCAACTATCATCACATTATTGACTTTGATGTCTTTTTTGCCAAAGAATTCAAGAACCGGTGCTGTATATTTACTTTCGAAAATTACAAAAATCTGATCTCCTTTCTTCAAAAAATCATCTCCCTTTGGGATGATTGTCTTCAATGAACGATTTATAGCTAAGATTCTCATCGGCAGATTCTGCAGCAAAGGTGTCAGATGAATCAATTTTACGTTGTAATGTTCAAAAAAGCTATCTAATCTTAATCCGACTATTTTAATTCTTCCATCCTCTAAATCAAAAAAATCAGTTGCAAATGAAGTTTTGACGAGGCGACTAATTACCTTTGCAGTTTCTTTCTCTGGATGTATTATTAAGTCAGGGGAATGTTCCAAATTATTAAGAACAAAGTCTTTGTTAATGTATTCAGGATTTCTAACTCTTGTAATTGAGGTCTTAACGCCGGATTTTTTGGCTAT
>CALHRB010000361.1 GCA_938038165.1 Candidatus Kapaibacterium sp.
ATTTAGATACAATTCATAATTCGAATTTTAAAGAAGAAAATCCTTTAATTCTTGTAGAAGCATTCTCTGAACTAGAACCTGAAATTGTTAAATTCAACAACGATTCAACAACGATTAATTACGAGAAAAGTCATTCAGGAACACCAATTTTAGAAATTAAGGTCAATGGCAAAGTAAGAAAGTTTTGGTTTGATACGGGAGCTAATTATACAGTAATAGCCTCAGATGTTGCAAGAGAATTGAATATTAAACCTATTAAGTTGATAACCAGTAAGGCATTAACTGCAACTTCATTAAAAATAAATGTTCTTCCAGCAGTTTTAAGTGAGTTTACAATAGGTAATGTCGAAATTTTGAATCACCCTGCAATTATTGCTGATGACTCTGATCTGAGGTTTAAATTATTTGGTTCTGATAGAATAACAAAAGTTGACGGAATTATTGGCTGGAAAGCTATTCAAAATATTGACATAACATTTGATGATTTATATTCGAATGCCGTAATTAGAAAACCAAAAATTGACCCCACAGCCCAAAATAATCTTTTCTGGTTGGGGATACCCTTCTTAAAAATTTTTTCGGAAGATAATATTCCACTGATTTTTGGTTTAGATTCAGGATCAGAAAAAAGCACAATCACTTCAAATATTTTCAAGAAAATCAATTATGATGATATTTATAGTTTAACAAAAAAGATAAGTTCAGCAGGGGGGTGGACTTTTTCTGAGTCTAAAAACATCTCTCGTTTGTCGGTCAGAATAGATAATAAAAATATTGATTTTACTGATATCGGAACAACATTGACACATCAGAAACTTTTTATCAAGCTTGATGGAATAATTGGTAGTGATGTTTTTTATAAAAACAAAGTCAGAATTGATTTTTTGAATAGAAGGTTTAGCATTGTGAATAATGACTAAATTATAATCTGATAGAGAATAGACCCAGCTGTGCATTATATGTATGAATTACCGGAACAACCGGACATCTGTCGAAGTCAAGGCAGAAATCAATATCATTGCCTAACCCAATAGAATCTAAAAATGTTGGATGTTCTTTTGTTTTGATGAAATTTTTTAGGTTCCCGGAAAATTGAAGAAAAAGGCTTTTTGCAGCATGAGAAGAGTCCGATAATTCTAAATTTGATCTTAATTGAATTAATTTATAAATAAGAGAACCAGCACAAAGTGTGTCTTCATAGGAAAATTGCCCGTAATTTCCAGCACACAGAAATTCGATGTTGATTTCTTGCGAAACTTCCTGCAAAATCAATTTATCAATATAATTTATGACTGAATCACTATTAACAAAAGAGCCGATAAGTTTGATTTTTGCATTTTTTGCTTTTTGGTAGAGCTTTGTGCCGTTTGTTGTTGTTAAAATGATCGTTTTGCCTTTTATATGTTCTGTCTCAAATTCGAAAGGTGAATTGCCTAATTCAAATCCAGTGGGTTTAACCCCATTTCTTTCTCCGGCAAGTAAACGTGTTTCACGACTTAATTTTGAATATAATTCAACAGCTTTTTCAGTTGATTCAACAGGAATAATTTCTTTGGCTCCATTCATTAAAGCATTAGCTATAGTTGAACTCGCTCTGAGAACATCAATCATAACAACGATTGAATTAGTGAACTGACCTTCTTTCTCTTGAAAGTTTGCCGTAAAAAATGTTTCTATTTTCATTTTTGTTGAAAATTATCTATCAAAACAATTCAAAAATAATTCTTTTTCGCAAAAGTTATAAAAATAAGCTTTATTTGTATTTTGCAAAGTTGTCTGTGTGTAATTTATAAAAATGAAAAAACTTATTATTATAGCTGGTCCTTGCGTAGTTGAATCGGCAGAATTATTAAAAATTACTGCTACGAAACTCTTAGAAATAAGAAGTAAATACGATTTCGATTTGATATTCAAATCATCTTTCAGAAAGGCTAACAGAACCAGTAGTGAGTCCTTCGAAGGTATTGGAGATGAAAAAGCATTAACCTATTTGAAGAATATCAAAGATGAATTTAACGTTCCAGTGATTACTGATATTCACACACCTCAAGAAGCTGAAATTGCAAGTCAATATGTCAATGTGTTGCAAATACCTGCTTTTCTTTGCCGACAAACAGATTTACTTCAAGCAGCAGCAAATACCGGCTTAAAGATAAACATAAAAAAAGGGCAATTTTTACAGCCTGAAAAAATAAAAGGTGCAATTGATAAAATAACCTCAAAAGGTAATAATCAAATTATGATAACCGAAAGAGGGACTTTCTTCGGATACAATGACCTTGTCGTAGATTTTCGCTCTATTCCTATTATGAAAAAATTTGGATATCCTGTTATTTTCGATGCGACTCACTCTTTGCAGAAACCTTCAATTGGAGTGGAATCCGGAGGGAACAGAGAATTTTTAAAATACTTGACAAGAGCTGCAATTGCTGTTGGTGTTGATGGTATTTTTTTCGAGACGCACCCACAACCTGAAATTGCTAAAAGTGATTCAGCAACTCAGATAAAGCTTGATGATGTTGAAGATTATATCA
>CALHRB010000362.1 GCA_938038165.1 Candidatus Kapaibacterium sp.
CGTGAATAGTGATCTTTTGGATCAATATAATAATCATAATTTGAATTCCTGACTTGTTTGAAAAATCTGATGAATCTCAATGGGGATTTATCGAATATAAAAATATTATTTAAGTGTGGATTATTGGATATAATTGAATGATTCTTTGTTCCACAAATAAGATCGATTTTGCAATCGGGATATTTTTCTTTAAGTTTCGAAAACATTGGAGTTAACAAAATCATATCCCCGATTCTGCCCAGTTGAGTGATTAGTATTTTCAATTTATTTTACTGCTTTTATAGTAATAGATAAGATTTTAATTGGTTTTACAGGCAACCCGTCGTCTGGATCAATTGTTCCGGCAGTGATATCAACTTTTGAAATTTTTTCTACGACATCCATACCCTCGACAACTCTTCCAAAGATAGTCCATCTTGGCTCTAAGCTGATTGCTTCTTCAAGGCAAATAAAAAATTGACTTGTGTTTGTGTTCGGTCCACGATTAGCCATAGCCAGAATTCCCTTGCGATAACCCAAGTTATAAGAAGGAGATTTAGGATTAATCTCATCATTAAATTCTTTGCCAAATATTGATTTTCCTCCAAGCCCCCATTCATTTTTCTTTGATTTAAATTTTGTATTTCCATCTCCTGTCTGAATCAAAAAATTTTTTGCTACTCTATGAAAAAGAACGCCGTTGTAATAACCAGATTTTGAGAGCTTAACAAAATTCTCTACTGTTTTTGGTGCGTCTTTTCCGAAAAGTTCCACTTTTAAATTTCCCATTGAGGTTTTTATTAGAGCAGTGTGAGTTACAGCAGGTGTATCACTCTTGTATTGTAGATTGATTTCATTATTTGATTTATCAATTGAGACGATTTTCTCCTTGTCAAAATTTGTTTTGTCAATTTTATCCTCTAACTCGTTGCAAGAAACAATCAAGACTATAGTTAGAAAAAAAGACGAGTAATATTTAAGCCAAAATAATTTCATAAAAAGATTAAAAAATTAGATCTAATGTTCCCTGACTTGGGTAGAAAAGCTCACCGTCGGCAGTTTTTGTTTGAATAATGATAGAAATCATAGGTTTATTAACAGTAAGGAAGCCTTCAAAAAAAGTATTTTTTGAAAGGCTGAATTCTATTATTTCATCTTTTGCTAACGATAATTTATCTATCTTGACTCCTTCATTAGAATTAATCTCAAATGAATTTTTTTTGATGATTAATTGGAACTTTCCTGGGGATTCGAATCTGAACAAAATAAAATCTTCGTCCCTGAATTTCCTTGTTTTGTCACAACGGAAGTATATATTACTTTCGTCTGCTCCAAACCAAATTCTGTGAACTAATTCCCCTACTTTGTGCATAGCAGACATTGAGGCTTTTGCATCATAATATCCTGCATTATCCCATTCTGATTCGTGTATTATTCCGTCAATTTTTGGTGTTATCTGACCTTTGGGTAATACCAGTTGTTTCGTTAAAACTTGTTTTCCTAAAGGTTGCAAAAGATAATCTGGAATGGGGGCTCCGATATATTTGTATGCTTCAGATAAATGATATCTAAACATTACATCAAAATCAGATTTGTTTTCAGCAGTATGTTCATCGCCATACCACCAGAACCAATCAGAACCCTCGGCAATATGTATTTCTGCTAATGCTTTTTCGAATGAATCTTGATTGATATTATCTTTTACTGCAAGAACTGCCTTATGTGCGTCTGAAAGAGCCTTCCAGGCAATTCTGTCATCCTTATGACCAATCCAGATTGAAAAATTACCGTTTATCCACGAACCTGCACGGATGTGTTTGATAGGTTCCAGAAAATCCTCTTGCCCAATTAATTCAGAATATTTAACAGTTTTTAGTTCAGCTGAATGAGTAAAAAGTTTATAAAGGTCATTTAAGAATTCGTTTCCGTTGTTTTTATAATACTCCCAGCAATTTTCTCCGTCAAGAATAACAGGAACAACAGCAAAATCAAGAGCTTCTTCGCCGTAATGGTTAATTATATCACTCCTGATTTTTTTTAATTTATTTATAAAATCATTTGCTGCATCAAAGGAATGCCACCTTGAATAAACAAATCCAATTGCATCAGAAAGATTATGGTCCCTGAAAAATAATGCGATTTTACCCTTTTCTGTAATGTAGGTTCGCTTGAAATATTTCTCTAAATAAAAATATTTATCTTTCAGAGAGTTTTCGAGCAATTTCTCATCTGTTCCTGTCCAAATCAAACCAAAGTCAATCATTAAGCTCAATACTTCATCAGACAGAGAACCTTCTGAGGGCCACATACCATTTGGTTTAAAACCAAAAAGAGATTTATAGTAATCAATAGCTGATTCTATGTGATATTTCGCACTTTCGGGGTGTCTATAGTCAAGCCCGTTGAGTTCAAGCTCCGGCATTGCTTCCAGAGCTGATTGCGTATCACATAGCAAAGGCAATATAGGATGATAAAAAGGTGAAACACTTATTTCTATCTGATTTAATGAATATAATTTTTTTAAAGTAGGAATAATTGCAGAAAGCGTCTCATTGTCAAAATCATTAAGCAATTGCTTTTCTTCTTCTGTAAAATTCTTACCTTTTTGAAAAAGCCTTTTTATCCCCTTTTTCCCGCGGCTAATAGGACCAAACCAGGTAAGATTATACCAAACCTGTAAATCGAGCCAGTCCTGTGATGAAAAGTTATTTATCGAATCTTCGCCCTTCTGAGACTTATCAAACAATTCTTTATATCGCTCGTAAGGTAAAATCATGTTCTCGTAATTACAAACAAAAAAGCTTTGAAGTATTTGTTTCTTATCCTCTTCATTTAAATCTTTGGCTGATTTTTGAGATAGCCTTTGAATTTTATCCTTTGATTTGCCTTGCACATATTCTTCAATTTGAACAATTAATGAAGGAGCAAGATTAAAAGTCAGATGAATATCCGGATATTCATATATCATTTCTACCAAATCAAGATAATCTTTAATCCCATGAAACCTGACCCAAGGAAGAACAAACTCATCACTCATTTTATAGTATGGCTGATGCTGGTGCCAGAGAATAGCAATTTTTAGTTGCTTCATAACGTTTCAGTTCTGTTTTGACAAAAAAAAACAAGCTAAAGAAGTAATTTAATAATATTTCTTTATTTTTGGTGCTTATTCATTCATTTCTTCTCTAAATAAAGACTTTATTATTAACAGTGAAAAAAAATATTGAAATTTAGCTCCTCAAAAAAAAATATTATTTAGTGCCTTTCTATTAAAAAAATAAGCCTCTAAAAATTTGTAGTAATTAAAATAAAATTTAATTTAGTCTAATTCGATTTCTTTTTTTTTACTTTTTCGAGGTGATAATGAAAATAAAACTATTGGGTAAAACCGGCTTGCGTGTTTCTGAAGTTTGTTTGGGTACAATGACATTCGGTGAAGACTGGGGCTGGGGAGCTGCTCACGACGAATCAAAAAAAATTTTTGACATTTTTGTTAACAAAGGGGGTAATTTTGTTGACACAGCCAATAATTATACCAATGGAACAGCAGAAAAAATTACAGGCGATTTGATCAAAGCTGACAGGGATTTTTTTGTTCTCTCCACAAAATACACATTGAGTAAAAGGAAAAATGACCCAAATGCCTGGGGAAATCATAAGAAAAATATGATTCGTTCTGTTGAGGCAAGTTTGAAAAATTTGGGAACAGATTATATTGATCTTTATTGGGTACATATCTGGGACTTTACAACTCCTGCCGAGGAAATAATGCAAGCTTTTGACCAACTTGTATCATCCGGGAAAGTACTCCACATTGGTGCCTCGGACACCCCCGCATGGCTTGTTTCTTATTCCAATGCTTACAGCCAGTTAATGGGCTGGCACAAACTCGATGCAATTCAAGTGGAATACAGCCTCCTGCAACGAACAACAGAATATGAACTCATACCAATGGCAAACACATTAAAGCTTGGTATATTAGCCTGGGCACCGCTTGCGGGTGGTGTTTTAACCGGAAAATACAACAAACCCGAGGTAGATTCAAAAAGAGCGTCCAACATTCAAGGGAGACTTACCGAAAAAAATATGAAAATTACCGAGGAAGTTATCAAAATTGCTGAAGAAATTGGTAAAACCCCCGCACAAGTGGCAGTGAACTGGGTAAAACAACAATCTGAATTGATCATCCCAATCCTTGGAGCCAGAAAATCTGAACAGATCGAGGAGGTTCTCGAAGCAAACGATTTCGTTCTCGATGATAATCATATTCAACGATTATCAGATGCAAGCAGACCGCCGAATGTTACCCCTAATAACATGTTAAAAAATACTCCGATGGTTGAAAATTTAATCGCTGGAGGCGTAAAACTTGAAGGCTGGAAAATACCATATTTATAGTAATTATTTTGTATTATGAAAATTTCAGAATAATTCATTATTTGATGCACTCAGCCGCCCTGAGCTTGGCGCTTCTTGATCGGGGGTTTTGCTGTTGCTCTTTGAAGCTTGGCTCGATGGGTTTCGGAGTTAGTATTTTGAATTTTGGTATAGGTTCGCCAAGAATGATTACTGTTGATTTTTTCTCTTTTTCCTTAAAAATATTTTCCCTAAAAAAATTCTTTACGATTCTGTCTTCAAGGGAGTGATAGGATATAACAACAATTCTCCCTTTGTTTTTTAGCAGTTTCAATGAATTTTCGAGCATTTTTGACAGTTCTTCCAATTCGCGATTGACTGCAATACGAAGGGCCTGAAAGACCCGTGAAAGAGATTTTTTCAAAATTTTTTCGGGGACCGATTGTTCGATGGCAAATTTTAGGTCGAAAGTTGTCTTGATAGGAGAAACGCGACGGTTATTAATAATCCGTCGCGCTATCACCCGAGCGAAAGGTTCTTCACCGTAGTCCTTAAAAATTTTCTCTAATTCATTCTCGGAGTAATTATTCAAGATAGCTTCAGCGCTCTCGATTCCGCCTTCGAACCGCATATCAATAGGAGCATCAAACCTGAAACTGAAACCTTTTTCAGCAAAATCAAACTGCCGAGATGAAACACCAAGATCAAGGAGAATCCCTGAAACCTTACCGAAAATCTCCGTTATGCTGTCTGCCTTGTTGTAACTGTCATTGAACAGAACGAGCCTTGTTCCCCCCAGAATTTCGAGCTCGTCCTTGAATCGCTTTTTGCAATAACCAATCGCTTCTGCATCCTTATCAAAAGCCAGTAATTTCCCCCCTTTACCAAGCTTTTCGAGGATTGCTGCTGCATGCCCGCCCCCGCCAAGGGTGCCATCAATATAAATTCCTTCCTTGTCTGTAAATAACAACTTAATTGATTCTTCTAAAAGAACCGATGTATGATAATCAGCCGCCGAACCGGACTTAGTTTTATCTGCTTTAATTGGCTCCATCAATTTGCGGCAAATTTTTTTGACTCATTACCCTCGCTGCTATAACCTCATACGGCTCTTTCCTTTTCTTAATTATATCGAAGTAAACATTTGGATTCCATAATTCAATATGATCAATCTTTCCCAAAATAAATGCTTTATTGTTTGTTTCGATATCTATTTCAGCCAACTCCCAAATCCTTTTTGGAACCATTATTCTTTGCTGAGAATCAAGCTTTACTTCGAATGCATACATTAACATTGTCGAGATAATGTAATCATTATCTTCGTCAAACTGATTTTTGCTCATCAAAATTTTCTGGAACTTTGCCCATTCATCCAGAGGATATGCAGAAATACATTTTTTAAAACCCTTTGTTAGTATAAAAGTGTCCTTTGCCTCTGGGGTCATTTCCTTTCTCATCCAATAAGGCACACTAACTCTGCCCTTAGAGTCTATAGAATATGTCTCACTGCCTTGAAAAAACCCCATAATTAATTATTTTTCAAGTTATATTTAACACTTTTACCCACAATTTATCACTTTTACCCTCTTTTACCCACACAATTTAAATAATTTATTATTAAATGTCAAATTTTTTTTAGAAAAAATTTTTTTTACTTTTTCCATTCTGATCTTAAGATATATTAATGGCTAAAAGCAGCTTTTTTTTATTTTTATGGAATTTTTTTGCTTGGATAGATGAGTGGGGAATTGTGGCAGAATAAATCAAAGAAAACTCAAATCTTCTTCTTAAGAATTTTCTAATTTAATCTTGAGTTAAGAAAATCTCAGACGATAGTTAAGATTGAAATTTAAATATTAATATTTCGTTTAAATATCATTAACTTTTTTTTAAATATTACATAAGATGGTTTCTGCGAAGAAGTTAAGAAGTAAAAAGTACGGAAGAGCAAAATTTTGGTCTTTTATAGCGGTATTATCAATTTCTGTGTTGGTTATTTTTTGGTTTCTTTTTTCAGCTTTTTTTGGAAAAAGTTCAGAAATATACTCAAGTAACTCAAATTATATTGATACTGTAAAACAAAAACAACAAATTGAAAAATATAACGATGAATTTATTAAAGCCTCAACTTCAACCGAAGATACATTATACAAAACAATAAGGGTAAGTTCCCCTGAGAGCCTTCAGTTCGAATATGACGCTAATGCAGGCAAGAATATCAGAAGAATTTATACTGGCAGAAGAATAAATATAGCTGTAACAGGACTGGACTCAAGACTTGGAACAAGGTCAAACCATGCCGATGCCAACCATGTGCTTTCATTTTTACTTGACAGCGGCAAAATAGAGATTACTTCAATCCCACGAGATACCTATGCAGACGCTGGAATGGATGATTCCACTGGCTTAAACAAATTGACAATTGTTAGAGCTAATCGTGGCAGAAATATTTATCTTCAGGAACTTGCTAAAATTGCCGGCTTAGACAAGATACATTATTATGTTGAAGCAGGATTTTCTCAAGCCATGGGTTTAATTAATTTTCTTGGCTTCAAGGACTCAAAATCTATTCTTCAGGTGTTAAGGTCCAGAACTGGTCTTGGTGGTGATGATTATCAAAGGTGCTATAATCAAGGTCAGTTCATCCGACAAATGATTCTCAGACATTATGATATTCTGACGGGTCCATTCAGTCAGATAGTTATCAGAGGAGGAATAGCTTTGATGGAAACTAATTTAACTGCTGATGCAATGAATAATATAATTGCTGCTCTTTCTGCCAAGGGTTTCCCTCGCTCCGATTCCGATGTTGAAATCAGGGTTAGACCTGCAATACCAATTAATTACAAAATATATAATCTTTCCGATGAATCTGTCATCACTAGTTTAACAAAAAAGATTGAAAATTTTAACATTCGAAGACAGGACGACACAAATTTTACTGACAATAAAGAAATTAACGTTGAAAGAAGGCTTACAAAAATAATCAGCGAGGCTTCGCAGGATTCCCTTAAAAGACCTAAACAAGTAATTAATAAACTTGAAATATATTTTGAGCAAAAAGCCTGGCATCAGATTGATAATACCGAAGCAAGAAACAGAGTTAGAGATGACATTGCAAAACTACTCGAAGACGCTTTTATTAAAACTAAAAACCCATTAAAAGCTAACAAAGTCAGAGAAGCTATAGAAGCCGAAAAATTATTATTTGAAAAATCGCTAAGGAAACAATAGATTCAGCTTTATAATTAAATTAGCCTATGAAAACTTTAATTTTGGTCCGACATGCAAAATCAGACTGGGGTAATCCTGATATATCCGATTTCGACAGACCTCTCAACAAACGAGGGCTCAGAGATGCACCTTTTATGGCTGACTTAATTAAATCGAAGGGTATAGTCCCTGACTTGATTATATCCAGCCCTGCAAACCGAGCAATAACAACTGCAAAATATTTTGCCTCCGCTCTTAATTACCCATTAGATAAAATTGAGCAAATCAATATAATTTACTCTTCGGGGGTCAACACCATTAGCGAACTCATAGCATCTTTAGATAATCAATATAATACTGTTATGCTTTTTGGACATAATCCTTCTATTTCCTCTTTATCTTATAACTTTTCTGGTGGAAAAGTTCCCGATATGCCCACTTGTGCCGTAGCCTGCATTGATTTTAATTCAAATAATTGGGAAGATACTTTGGAATCAGATGCAACTCTCAGATTTTATGAGTTCCCCAAGAAATACAAAAGCTGATTTTTTATTTTTAATCACCTATTCGCCATATTAACTCAAAAATCGTAGAGTAAATCAAACAAAAAATTAATAAAAAGT
>CALHRB010000363.1 GCA_938038165.1 Candidatus Kapaibacterium sp.
CAAAAATATTCTTTCCGGAGGAATCTTCTCCTGAATAGTAGCCACAAAACCATTTCTTTGCTGTATCATTTGTAAAAATAGTCTCCCCTTTCAAATTTGTTATTGTTATTGCTATTGGAGAATTACTGACCAATGTAGTAAACTTCTCCTCGCTTTCAAATAGCTTTTGTTTAATTATCCTTTGTTCGCTTATATCTGTGATTACCCCTAATAAACCCACCAAATTTCCCTTTTCATCAGTTATTACAGATTTATTGAATATCGTAAATCTTTGTTTGGCTGAATTCTTTAAACAGGTAATGCATTCAAAAGAGATTTGACCTGATGAATTTTGAAGTAATTTATCTTTTTCAACAAAAAATTGAGCGTTTTCGGGAGAGTAAATATCAAAAGATGTCTTACCTATAATTTCGTCATATTTCATACCAACAAATTCTTCAAAAGCTTTATTGCAATCAATATAATGCCCCTCAAGATTCTTGATAAAAATCGGGTTTGGGATCAAATTTATAAACGATTTCATTAATCCTGGGAAATTTGGAACATCAAATGATTTTAGCATTAACTTTTTCATTTTAATTGTAGCAATATTACATAATAATTATTTAATCGGATATTTAATTAAAAAAATTAATATGAATAAATTTTTTTTTTAAAACTATGGATTCAATGATTTCTTTCGTTTTTTTAATATACCCTGAATTAGAATTTCTCTGAATGAAGTTTTGATTAAAGCTCTTTTTGAATGAGTTTTTTACACAGATAAAAGCAGTAGATTTTTAAAGGAAAGTTTTTTTGATATTTAAAAATAGTAAAAAGTGGAAAATAAGGATTGAAGTATCAAAAAAAGTTAAATATTCTTGTTGTTATTCGATTAAAAAAATCGAACTAAAAAAAGAGAAATTAAAGAATGTTGCTGCCCCGCCAGGGCTCGAACCTGGACTCTTCTGATCCAGAGTCAGACGTGTTGCCAGTTACACCACAGGGCAATTATCTGTCGTGGATCCGATGAGATTCGAACTCACGACCTCTAGAGTGCGATTCTAGCGCTCTCCCAATTGAGCTACGGACCCAATTAGAATTACAAATTTAGCAAATTTAAGTTTAATACTAAAACTATTTTTTTAGCTATTCAATTATTATTGATACTGACGCTTTTTTTAATTGTTTAAGAAATTTGGAAATAAGCAGATTATAAGAAATCAAAGCTGGACAAATCCAATTTTTTTGAAAACTTTTCTAAGTGTTTTGGAAGCTTGTCGCCGGGCTGAATCAGCTCCATTGAGTAATATTTCCTTTAAATGTTTATCATTTGCTCTTATTTCTATAAATTTGGTACGGATTGGATTAATCCACTTTGCTACAGATGTAGCAACTTCGGATTTGAATTCTCCATAGCCCACGCCCTTGAATTCATCTTCTATCTGACTGAAAGATTTACCGGTGGCAAGTGCAAGTAGTGTCATCAAATTTGAAATCCCTGGCTTTTCAGGGGAAAACTTGATTTCAGAACCAGAATCGGTAACTGCTCTCTTGATTTTGTTAATTATTTCTTTGTCTGAGTCGGTCAGGAAAATCGTAGCTTTTTGATTTTCATCTGATTTTGACATTTTCTTTGTAGGCTCCTGAAGGCTCATGATTCTTGCTCCAACAGGAGGAATATATGGCTCAGGAACCTTGAATGTATCAGAGTATAAAAAATTAAATCTTTGTGCGAGGTTTCGGGTTAGTTCTAGATGTTGTTTTTGGTCTTCTCCTACGGGAACAAGATCGGCTTGATATAATAGTATATCGGCAGCCATTAGCACGGGATAAGCGAATAATCCGACGTTAATATTTTCTGAATGTTGCTGGGATTTATCCTTGAACTGGGTCATCCTGCTGCATTCGCCCATTCCAGTGAAACAATTAAGGATCCAGGCAAGTTGGGCGTGTTCTGTTACGTGTGATTGAATAAATAAAGTGCATTTTTCAGGGCTTATACCACAGGCTATGAACATTGCGGCTAAGTCGAGAGTCCATTTTCTCAACTGAGTAGGTTCCTGCTTAACCGTAATTGCATGAAGATCAACTATAGTAAAAAAGCAATTATAATTATCCTGAAGATCCACCCAATTCTTTATAGCTCCGGTAAGATGACCGATATGGAGATTTCCCGAAGGTTGAATGCCGCTTAATAATATTTTTTTCTCATCTATTTTTGCTTCGCTCAATTACTAATCCCCAATTGAAAATTCTTTAATTACGATAGAAATGATTTTTGATTTTAATTCTTTATTTCAATTCCTCCAAAAGAAATTGTATAATTGATTTTCACAGTTTTCAATTCTTCTTCGGATAGATTGTAAGGATGAGTATTATTTTCCAAACCACCAAAGAAAGGCGAGCCATTAATTATAAGCACCCAGTTCACCGGAACCTTCAATTCTATTCCACCAAAGGTAGCATTGAGATTAAGTTCAATTTCATTTTCAATAACTTTAACACTACGGAGATCAACTTCTGCTCCTCCAAAATATGCAGTGATATTTCCACCTCTGAAATCATTAGAATTAACTATCTGTTTTAATCCGGAAAATACAGCTGCATAGTCAATTGTGTGCTCATCACTCAATACTTTTGATTTACCTATAGGAAATCTTGCAAATATTATCCATAGCCCAATTAGAATAAGTATCAACGGAAAAAATGCATCCCAAA
>CALHRB010000364.1 GCA_938038165.1 Candidatus Kapaibacterium sp.
AATATCAATTGGTTGAATACTTTGCTCCCATTCTGAATTCCAATTAGTCTCTTTGATCGTCTCTATGTCTGTAATTTCAGTTTTATCATAAATAGTTTTAAGCAACAAAAGTATTTTATCTTTAATATCATCGGAATAATCTTCTGATAAAAAACTAACAACTAATTCGTCAAATTTCTCTTCAATACCAACAGGATTATAAATAAAAATTATTCCATAGGCGGTATCGTAATATTCTTCCGGGATTTTGATTTTTATGTTGGTATATTTTTTTAAACTATCTGACTGTTTCATTAATTTATTTTAATTTTAAACAAAATCCTTTTATCTATCGTTTATTTTTAATATTTATACTAAATTGTAAATTATAAATTAGTAAAATACAAAACTATGGAATAAATGGAAGTATCTAAAGAATTAAAAGAAAAAATTAAAAGAATAAGATTATTTGTAATGGATGTTGACGGTACATTGACCAATGGTAAGGTATTTTATTCAAAAAACGGAGAGGAATTAAAAATCTTCTCTATTCGTGATGGAATGGGGATAGAGTTACTGAGGAGAGGAGGTATCGAAATAGGAATTATTACAAGTGAAAACTCTCCTATCGTTGAAGCAAGGGCTTCAAAATTAAAAATTGCAAACCTAATTTTAGGCTCAAGAAATAAGAAAAAGGATTTAATTAATTTGTTAAATTCTTTATCAGTTGATAAATCTGAAACAGCCTTTATTGGCGATGATGTTAATGATATCGAGGTAATGAAACTTGTTGGTCTAAGTGCTTGTCCTTCTGATTCTAATAAAAATGTAATTCAGATTGCTGATTACGTTTGTTCAAAACCTGGTGGGGAAGGAGCAGTAAGAGAATTTGCAGAATTAATTTTAGTTAACCAAAATAAATCAATTATTTTACCAGAAAATTGGTAATTATAGGAGGTGTATTATGAATGATATTAATTATCAACAAAGCTCTTATACAAAAGGTTTTGTAATAGGAGCCATTATTGGTGGAGCAATTGGAGCAATAACAGCATTATTACTGGCTCCAAAAAGCGGTAAGGAATTACGTCAGGAGATTGCTGAAAAGTCAAACGAACTTTATGGCTTAGCATCGGACTATGTCTCAAAGATTGAAGAAAATGTTGGTTCCTCGATTTCTGCTACTGTAAACGAGGGCAAACTAAGGGCTGAAAATATCATAGCAAGCGCCAAAAAGCAAGCCGGAGATATTCTTTCCAATGCTGAAAAAATTTTAAGCGACGCAAAAACAAAAGCTGCTAGCATCAAGGATGAACTCCAGGAAAAAATTGATACTGTCAAGGATGCCGCAAAAGCTGGTGCTGATGCTTTCAAAGCAGAACTTGATTCGTCCGAATCGCAACAATCTTAATCTAAATGTGGAGTTTTTATGGAGCTTGATTTAGTTATAAAAATTGCCGTAGTTATAACGCTTCTTGTTTTTATTATTTTATCAGTTTATCTAATTATTACTCTTGGAGGAACACTCAAGCTTCTCAAAGAATCCAAGACCACGATAGACATATTAGCAAAAGATTTATCGAGTTCCTTGAAATCTATCACTGCTGATATTTCAGAACTAAAAACTCAGATGGTCGAATCGCTAAATAATATTGATAATGTTACTAAAGAGGTTGTTGATACCACTCAGAGAATCGAAGAAGAAGCTAAAAATGTGTTCGGAATGTTTGTTCCACTTAACAACCTTATTCGAAACTTTTATGAAAAAGTCGCACCACCGGTTAATTTCACAGCGTCTTTGATTTCAGCATCATCAAAAGCAGTGGCAACTTTTGTGAATTTGCTCGGAAAGAAAAAGTAAAACTTATAATTTTATTTGTTCAATCAACCCTTCAATTTTGATAGGGTTGATTTTTTTTATATCTGTGTCTGAGCTTTTAGTTCTTTTATTTTGATAGCCGCAAGATTGTAACTGCCAAAAAGAACTGAGCAATAGACTAAATCACCTAAGACTGTATTTCTGAAAAACGGGATAGCATCAATATAGCATTGAGTTAAACCCTCGATAGTATGTGGAAAATAAAAAAGAAAATGAGCAAAATTTGTAATAATAAAAAATATAACTGAACTAATTAAGGAAGAGATAATAATTCTGGTAACGCTATGTTTCTTTCTTAAATTAAAACCAATTATTACAGTTAAAGCAAAACTTAAATAAACAGCCCACATAGTTGGGTGCAAACCAATAAACAAATCACTTATAAACATAGCAAGTATCGGAACTATAAAAGCATCTCTTTTATTTGAAAAATAAGTAGCTCCAAATAGTGCTATTGCAGCTATCGGACTAAAATTGGGAATAATTCCTATAAATCTGCTTAAAACAGCTATAAAAATCATCGATAAGATAAGAAGAAACCTTATGTTTATTTTGTTTTTCATATAATCCTCAAATTTTCAATCATAAAAATACAAAATTACTCTGAATGTGTAAATTATCCTAATTGATTTTAAAATAAAATTAGGTGGGAGAAAAGAGTTATAAATAATAATTGCAAGTTTACATAATATAAGTTATATTACATAATAATGCAAAATTTATTCCTGTGTCTGTTGCTCGTTTTGATCAGATCGCAATAAACTTTTAAGAGCCTTAAGAAAGTTATCGTCTCCAATTTCAATACATTTTTTT
>CALHRB010000365.1 GCA_938038165.1 Candidatus Kapaibacterium sp.
ACTAAATAACCGACAGTATGATTAACAGTAGCATAAGCCAATGCTTCTTCGATGTTTATTCCATAGACTTTATTTAATGTTGCCTGAATGAAAAAATGAAATATACCTAAGGCACCGGGGACAGGGGCTATAGTAAATGCAATTCCAGATATAACAATTAAAAAGATGGCATCATCAAATCCCATGTTATATTTTGTATTAAAGGAAAAAGAAAAGAACATTAAATACATTGGAATAGTATAAAGTAACCAAATAGAAAGAGATTCAATGGTTAAACGCAAATATTGACCAGGTTTTCGGATAATCGTGAAACCGAGCAGAAATCTGTCGAATATGCCACTTAATTTGTCATAAAATTTCTGTGAGATCGGTCTGATAAAAATTCTTAAACCAAAACGTACAAATGGGGGCCAGAAGCTCAAAATAAGAACAAGTATTACAATCCCGACCGGAATAAGAAACTTATCGGCATGTAGATTTGGCAGTGCAGCCCTTATCTGTTCCCGGAAGAAAAAAAATACACATCCAAACATTAAAGCCAAAATGATAATGTCAATGAACCTTTCGACAACTATCGTTGCAAAGGCTGTTGAATATGATGATTTTTCTCTCCGGGCATAAACGTAAGGACGCAGAAATTCCCCACCACGAGGCAGAACATTGTTAGCGGCATAACCAATCATAACGGCAGAAAACAAATTCCATACGGATGACTTTGGTGCAACAGGTTTCAGCATGGTTTGCCATCTTAAAGCCCTGACCCAGTGCGAGAGAATCATTATAGGTATGGAAATAATAACCCAAAGATAATCTGCATTTTTAATATAGATCCATAATTTATAAAAATCAATATCTTTGAGGGTTACATACAATGCGACTATTATTAAAATGATCGCAATGGAATATCTGATGATTTTTTTTTGATTTTCCTTTTTTTTCTTTAAATCGCTATCTTCTGAATTATCAGGTAGTGTTGTTAAATTATTATTATTGCTCATAAATCCTTATTCTTCTACTTTGGCTCTAAATGTATCAATTATGAAATAAGTAACAATAACAAGAAACATAAAAATAGCGATGACCTCGGTCATAGAATTTTTAAGCCATACTTCATTGAATTTTTTGTCAATCACATTGAAAAATAACAGCACAGCCCCCACAACACCAAACAAAGATGCACCTGCCATAAAACCAGAAGCAATCAGAGTTCCTCTTTGAGAGCGGGCTTCGACTAATTTTTCATTTTTTGAACTTTTACTTACAATGTGAGCAATTAGTCCGCCAATAATCAATGGAGTATTCAGGTCCAGCGGGAGATACATACCAAGTGCGAATGCAAGAGGCGAAATTCCAAGCCAATTGATAAGTATAGCAATAATTGCTCCAACCAGATAAAGCATCCAATTTACGTTTGCTCCGGGTGTCATCAAAGGCTGAATAACAGCTGCCATCGCATTTGCCTGAGGAGCTTCCAATGGATTTGGTGTTTCAGGGGTTTTAATAAAACCATAAGCCTGACTTAATATATAGATTACTATACCAATCGTTGCTGCCGAGACAAGAGTTCCAAGAAATTTATAGCTTTCTTGTTTCTTAGGTGTTGAACCAAGCCAATAACCAACTTTTAGATCTGTTATAAAGCCTCCTGCCATCGACAGGGCTGTGCATACAATACCACCAATGATCAATGCGGATAGCATTCCTTGCTCTCCCGTTAATCCAAATTGAACAAGGACAAATGATGACAAAATCAAAGTCATAAGCGTCATTCCCGAAACCGGGTTCGAGCCAACAATTGCAATTGCATTTGCCGCAACGGTTGTGAAGAGAAAAGCAATAATGAGTATTGTTAGCAATGCAACTATTGCCTGAGCAAATGTTATATTGATTCCTGTCAGTAAAAATATAAAAACTGCTAAAAGTGTTAAAAGAATCATCAGAACAACAAAGGTCATTTTGATATCTTTTTGCGTTCTTATCTCCTCTTCAATTTTTCCTTTTTTAGAACCGAAAAGACCTGCAAAAGCAAGCCCAAATGCACCTCCAATAACTTTTGAGGATTTTATTATTCCAATGATGCCAGCCATTGCTATTGCTCCGATGCCGATTGGTCTAACGTAAGCCTTGAAAATTTCTTCGGGGCTTAAAGAGGCAAAAATGTTTACACCCGATGTCCCTGTTGTAATAGCACCTATCTGATTAATTAACGGAACCAATATAAACCATGAAAGCAAGGAGCCAACCGTTATAATAGTTGAATATTTCAGACCAATTAAGTAACCAAAACCAAAAATGATTGAACTTATATTAAGTTGGAAGAGAATTTTGGATTTTTCAGCAATGTAATCTCCAACGGGTAGAACACGAGAGGTAAATACATCTCTCCAGAGATGTAATGTATTGAAAAGGAAATCATAAATTCCTCCAATCAGCCCACTAACAATAAGAATGCCAGCTTGTTTACCGCCCTTTTCACCTGTTATCAGAATTTCAGTTGTGGCTTTTGCTTCGGGGAAAGGAAATTTTCCGTGCATATCCTTGACAAAATATTTGCGAAAGGGAATCAAAAACAATATTCCCAAAAACCCTCCAAACAGAGAAGAAAAGAAAATTTGGAAAAAGTTTACATCAAGCTGAAGTATATAGAGAGCTGGCAAGGTAAAGATAGCGCCAGCAACAATTACGCCCGAGCTTGCGCCAATTGATTGAATAATGACATTTTGTCCGAGAGCCCCACGCTTCTTGATAGCCGCCGAAATACCAACTGCAAGAATTGAAATAGGTATGGCTGCTTCCATTACCTGCCCAATCT
>CALHRB010000366.1 GCA_938038165.1 Candidatus Kapaibacterium sp.
CTTTGCGAGATATATATATTTTCCAATCAGGACCAAGCTGCAAGGCTCCGTAATAACTCACAGGATTACCTATTGCAACTGCAGATGCTGCTATTTTTTCTCTTGAACCAGCTCTCAGATTTAATTGATAAACCTGAGTAAAGTTAATAAAACTTGTAGAAACATATAGTTTTGAAGCATCTTGCGAGAATTCAACCCCGTATGCATTAATGTATTTGGTATCTGTTATCGATATGGTATTTGATAAAGTTCCGTTGGAATTATTAAAATCAAATATTTCAATTTTGCTGTCTTTACAAATAGCAAGAGCAACCTTTTTACCATCAGGCGAAGCCTTCATATAACCGATTGAGTTAAATATATCGTCTGCCGCTCTTCCGTGAATACTTCCAATTCCCTGAATTATCGGTGTACTCAACCCGTTTCTTGTCAATAAATAAACCCTGAATCTATTGCTTAAAAATTCATGAGTAATCACCCAAATATCAATATTATTTTTATGAACTACAGCGGTTATTTTTTCTGAAGCAGGCGAAAAAAGAAGAATATTTTTTTCACGTTGAACAACATCTCCAAAGCCAGAATTCAAAGCCATATCAACAATTGAATATCTGCAACCGTTCCCGCCACCAATAGCGTCAACAGTGAAAACGTAATATATACCTTTTCTTCCAGGTTGTGGAATTATTACAGCTGACTGAGTTGCTGAAAAATTGCCCATCAGACCGCTTCCGTTTGGCATCAGGTAATGCCTTCTATCCCAGATATTACTGCCATCGGTATAAAATAGCAAATTCCCATCTTTATCAGATATTGAAGCAACTCCTTCCAGCTGATTAAATGTCGAAGCAGCATTAGTCAAAGCTTTTGGATTTTTTCCGTCGGGCAAAAATGTTATGCCCGCCCTTTCGCCAAAATACCAGTTGTATGTCTCCTTTTGGCAATAGATATTAGTTTGAGATATAATTAAAATTAACGAAAAAAATATATATGTGATAATAATTCTTATCATTTATTTATTTGTTAATATTTAATAAATCATTTATATATGTCTTATTATTTCTGATTCTTATGCAATAAACACCATTGTCCAAATTTAAATTATATTTTCTTGTTACTTCCTTCGTAAGTTCTTCAAATATAGTAATTATGTCTTTAAAAACAATACGCCCTTCGACATTATAAACTTCAATGTCGAATGAGCCTTTTGGGATATTACTCAAAGCTAAATTAAATAATCCAATGTTTGGATTAGGATAAATTTTTAAATCTGGTTCATTTGCCATTATTAGTTGATTAAGATCAAACTGACAAATTCCATTCAAAATTAAACTTCCATCCTTTTTGTCAATCAAAGCAAAATCTGACAGCTGAAAATCTTGTATTACTAACTCATTCAATCTTGAGGAACCTAATAGTACCATACCTACTATTTCGGCAATAACATTTTCTGATTTGACTAATTCCAGATTATCAGATTTTATTGTGATATGTCTTTTGCTGTTTATAATTTTATTTTCTGTAATAATCGCACCTTTTATTTCCTTGATTTCTAATAGCCTGCTATCAAAAACAATTGTAGCGAAATAGGAAAATAATCCTTTTGGCAACTGACGGTTAAAATTTTGTAATTTAAGAGGGATTGAAATTATTTCACCTACGTTAGCAGATGTATCGGGCAGGCTAACAGTAATAGCCGGCACTTCTGGGTTATAATAATCATAAATTACATTTGGTAGCCCGAGCCGGCAGATTTTATTATTAAGAAAAACACCCCGTGGATTAAAACTACAGTTCAAGCCATATTCATTTGGTTTTTCGATTACACCAAGATAAAAACTTTTGTTAATTGCTATGTAAATTTTATTATCGGGAGCAAGTTGAAGGGCACCTAAAACATTAATTGCATCAATCTCAGCAATCAGAATGGCAGAATTAATAATCTCATTAGCATTTCCCGCGCTTAAATCGTATTGATAAAGCCTGACAAAAGAATCAAAACTTGTTGTATATAGTTTTTTCATGTCGGGTGAAAACTCGCACCCATAGGCATTTAATGATTCATTCGTAGGAATTGAAATAGGGTTATATATTTCGCCTGTCTCGTTATTAAAATCAAATAATTCAAAAGTGAATTTTGAAAAAACACCGCAAACTATCTTATTGCCATCAGGAGAGAATTTAAGCGAACCCATAGTTATACTTCGATTGCCGCTGTAAGTCAGCCCTACTGAACTAAATACAGGATTTTTCTCCAAACCTTGCTTTGTAATTAAAAAAGCAGCAAATCTGTTCGAATGTAGTTCGTGAGTAACTATCCAGAAGTCTCTTCCGTTTTTATGGCGTGTTGCATTTATTTTTTCGGCAACGGGTGACAGAACGGGAATATTTTTTTCGGTTACTTCGCCAAAGCCATCATCAAGGCTAATGTCGACAATAGAATATTGTAATCCTATTTTTTCATCATCTGAGTTGATAGTAAAAACATAATACAAATTTGGGTCAGCTGGCTTGGGCAGTATAATTACAGATTGAGTTGAATAAATACTTCCGGAAAGTCCATAGCCGTTTTTCATTATCCTGTGTGCTTTATTCCAGATTGTTGCACCATTAGAATAGAACAAGAGATTTCCTTCAAAGTCAGATATACTGCAACAACCCTCGGGAGCTATCATTTCTCCATCTTTCAGGACTAATGGCAAATCACTTGATTCATCGAATTTTAGTCCTGCACCTTCTCCAAAATACCATATACGAGCTTCATTCTGAGTAAAAGCAAAAGTTATAGTGCAAAAAAATATTATTAAACTTCTTAGCATAACTTTTTAAATTAACACTTTAATTTTATATATGTTACAAAAATTCCCGACTAAAGGGATTTTTATTTTAATCTTAGCGAAATCCAATTAAACCAAACAAATCTTGTTTAATATCGTTTTTTCAAATGCCAAAACCATAAAAATCAATTTAATGAATCTAAAAAAATTATTATATATATCATTTATCCTACTGTTGTCAAATGCTATGGCTTATTCTGAGCCTTTTTCAAAATACAAAATCTACGGTACTGTTTGGGATTCATCTTCTGGCGAGGCAATGGGTTTTGTAACTGTCAAAATCAAGAACATACAAACTGGCACTTTTACAAATTCACGTGGATATTATGAATTACATTTACACCCGGGAACCTTTCAATTAATTTTTTCTTTTGTTGGATACAAAAGCGAAAACTTTGAAATAACAATATCCGACAAGAATGTTGATTTAGATGTTTATCTTAAACCTTCGTCAATAGAAATGCCTCAGGTTGAAGTCATTGCAGAAGACCCCGGAGCAAGATTGATGAGAAAGGTCATAAAAAGGAAACAAGAAAAGCAGGATTCCCTAAAAACATATTCTTATAGCCTTTATACGAAATTTGTAGCCTCAACAGATACATTGACCGCTGGCAGAACTGACAGACCATCAGATACAGCAATAGTAACAATTTTTGAATCCTATTCATTGGGTTATTTTAAGAAGCCAGATTTATATTATAACGAAATAGTACAGCGGCGGCAAAGTGCTAATGTTCCACCGCAGGCTAATTACGTAGCCTTGGGAACAAACCTTAATGCTTTCGATGATTATGTCAGCATTTTGAACGAAGAAATTGCAACACCTTTTCATCCTGATGCACCTGACTTTTACGATTTTACTTTAATCGGGGAATTTTATGACAATAATAGAAAAATAGAGAAAATTAGAGCTGAGCCTAAATCAAACTTCAGAAAATTATTCGATGGCTATGTATTCATAGATTCCGAAAACTTAGGTCCTATTTTAGTAGATTTAGTTCCAAATAAGGCTGTAAAATTACCTTTTGATGCAAAACTGAATATATATCAGACTTTCGATGATGTTGGAGAAGGATTTTTCCTTCCGAAGGGTTTAAGAATCTTTTCATCTCTTCAAGCTGACTTATTTTGGATATTCTCACCTCGGTTGGATATTAGAATCGAAACCTCAGCTTTTGATTATAAAATAAACATCCCGCTAGATAATTCACTATTTTTCCGCCGCAGAGTCGAAATCAGTAACCTTGCAAATAATTTTGACAGCACATTTTGGAATGAAAATATTCTCATTCCCCTAAGGGAGGAAGAATTACAGGCTTACCGGGCACTACAATCAATCAGAGATAACCCAGATTCGCTCGAAGGAACCAATATAATTGAAAAATTATTTGGTCCTTTAGTTGACTTTTTAGCACAATTCAACCGTCCTCCATTCACAGGATTAGAGGATATTGTCAGATACAACCGAGTTAACGGCTTAACGTTAGGCGCTGGATTGAAATTTAAACCTTTTGAATTGAGCGAAATGAATTTATATGTAGCTTATCCTTTTTCATCTGGGATACCAATTTTTGAAGCCGGTTTTAAATACTATCTTGATGAAAACGGGCTTCATTCGATAAATTTATCAGGTTATAAAACGCTCTCAAGAATAGACAATCCCAATATTGTTAAATACCCTGCTATAACAGTCCTATCACTACTTTCAAAAAATGATTACGGTGATTATTACTTTAGGAATGGATTTGAACTTTCTGCAAGCACCTCTTGGGGACAATTAAGATTTCTTAGAAAAGACATCTATGTACGTCCATCGAGTTTCGGTCTTTTCTTCAGGTACGAAGAACATCGAACTGCCTCTAAAAATACTGACTTTTCTATCTTCAATTCAAGCAGCTTTTTCAGAAATAATCCCCAAATTATTGAAGGAACTAACATCGCTCTTGGCTTTGAATTGAATCTAAATTTCCATCCCTACAGGCGGCTAACAAACCTTGGATTTCATCTACATACGGAGTTTTCCAATCCGGTACTAACTGGAAGCGATTTTAATTTCTTAAGGATTTTTTCCTCTTTTAACTTCAGAAATCGGACTTTACCTCTTTGGAAACTTGACCTTAGATTATCAGTAGGATTCATAGCGGGAGATGCCCCCCCACAAAAATTCTTTAGCCTTGAATC
>CALHRB010000367.1 GCA_938038165.1 Candidatus Kapaibacterium sp.
AAGCTTTGGACTTGATTTTTGATATAACAAGAGGCATAACCTTTTTTGTCCAATTATTATGCAAAAATATTTTCGATTCTGGCGTTAATCCTGTTGATTTTAAGTCTGCCTTAACTATAATTCAAAAAGTCATATCAGAGAAAGAAAGCTATTATATCAATTATATAAACCTTTTAACTCCTAAGCAACTGGAATTTTTAATTGCTATAGCCAAAGAAAATGGTGTAGAAAAACCAATGAGTAGCCACTTCTTGAATAAATACCATCTTGGGGCAGCTACGACAGTCAAATCGGTAATTGACAATTTGACCGAAAAGGAAGTTATATATAAGTTAGCTAATAAATATTATATTGCTGATGTTTTATTTTCCTCTTGGCTCAAAGATTATTTCAGGAGAGATTACTGAGATTTTAAAACCCTAAGGCAAGATAGCGACAGACATGTAATTCTTTCTTTAAAACATTTAACAAGAAGTTGTGGATGAGTGAATATCCGATTTGCCGATAATTCTTTAAATTCAGGAGAAATTAGTTATAAATTAAACCTTAACACATTGTTAAACAAACTCAATCATATCTTTAACCATCTTTGCAATCTCTAAACAACATGTTAATCCGGGAGATTCTATGCCGATCAGGTTAATCAGTCCTGGCAGATCCTTGTCGCTCTCTTCGGAAATAACGAAGTCTCTGAATGAATCCCCTTTTCCCTGAAGTTTTGGACGAATACCGGATTGGTCGGGGTAAATGTCGTTATAATCCAAGCCTGAAAGATAAGAAGAAGCGGCTCGGAAAAATTTATCCTGCAATTCTTCAGGGACGGAGTAATCCTGAATTCTTTCATCAAGGTATTGAGTGTCTGGTCCAAGTTTCAATTCGCCATTCAATTCAACTGTTACGTGAATTCCCAGACCGCTAACATTTTTTTGTGGGACAGGATAAATTAAATGATTAACAAGATTCTTTTTTATTGACTTGATTCTGAAATAATGCCCGCGGCAATAGTGAAGGCGGTATCTATGACCGTCAATGTCTATTCCTGCCATTTCTGCGATCAAATCAGAATCAAGACCAGCTGCATTGATTAAAACATTGGTGGTAATTGTTAGCATCTCGCCATCAGGGGCTAAAATTTTAATATCATAACCTTTGGCGTTTCTATTTATACCAACAACTGTGTGTTTCCAAGCGAAATTGCAATCTTTTTCCAATGCTTTTAATTCAAAACTTTGCATTAAAGAGTGAGAGTCAATTATACCGGTATCAGGGGAAAACAAAGCAGAATAAACCTTTACGTTTGGCTCTTCTTTTTTGAGTTCAGAGACAGAAGCATGCCGTATATTTTCAACTCCGTTATTTTTTGCTCTTTGATAAATGTTTTCAAGTTCTTCGGCTTCTTCTTTATTTACAGCAATGATATATTTACCGATTCTTTTATGGGGGACATTGAATTTTTCGCACCAATCATAAATTGATTTATTGCCCTGAACGCATAATTTTGCCTTGAGGGAATTAGTTGGATAATAAATACCAGCGTGAATTACCTCGCTATTTCTTGAGCTGGTCTCGTTTCCGAAAGAAGTGTGCCGCTCAATAAGCAAAATATTGTAATTGCCATTGCTGATTTCGGCCGCTATAGACAAGCCAATTACCCCGCCACCAATTATTACTATGTCAAAATCCATAAGAATTATCGAAACAAAATATTAATTTTTACAAACATAAAATTTTATTGATGTTTTTGAGTAAAAAATATTAGTAATATTATTAAAAAGAAAATCATTAAAAATTGGTTGTTTTTATTAAAATTCAATCTTGAGGCTGAAAACCCCCAAAAAGAAGAATTAAGGGACAGGCATATAAAACCATTATTCAAATCAAAAAAATTCAATAGAATCAAAATATGAAGGTGGCTTTTCTTGAGCTGAATTATCAAGGATTTCAGAGTTATAATAAATTTGATTAAAAGTAGTTAATATTTTTAGTTATTTATTTAATTGGTAAATGTTTTTGGACGACACAATAGTAGCTTTAGCAACACCTCCCGGAGTTTCGGGACTTGCGGTAATTAGACTTTCAGGCAAAGATAGTATTGAAATAGCCGATAAATGTTTTAACCCCAAAAATAAATTAACTAATGCCAAAACTCACACTATTCATTTCGGCTGGATAATTCACAACGGTATAAGAATAGATAATGTTACTGCTTCAGTCTTTATCGAGCCAAAATCCTATACAGGCGAAAACTCTGTCGAGATAACGTGTCATGGAGGTATGTTAATAGCCGACGAGATTATTAATGCTCTGATTGATTGTGGCGCAAGAATGGCAGAACCAGGCGAGTTTACTAAAAGAGCATTTCTCAATGGGAAGATGGACCTTATGCAGGTTGAAGCCGTAGCCGATTTAATTCATTCGGTAACCATACCCGGCACTATTACTGCTGCAAGACAATTGCATGGTGAATTCACAGCTCGAATATCAAGTTTAAGACAAAAGTTACTTGATATATGCAGTTTGCTTGAACTTGAACTTGATTTCTCGGACGAAGATTTGACATTTGTCAATAAAGAAAAAATCAAAGAAGACATTATTGATGCTATAAATTTTGCTAAATCATTGGCAGAATCACATAAAGCCGCAGAAATACTGAAGTCAGGCTTCTTTGTTGGAATAGCGGGTTTTCCCAATTCAGGCAAATCGACTCTTTTCAATTCACTTTTAAAAAAGAAAAGGGCTATCGTCAGCGAGATACCCGGCACAACACGGGACTACCTCGAAGAAACAGTTGTAATCAATGGTCTTGCTATAAAACTGATTGATACTGCTGGTTTAAGAGAGACAACAAATACTATTGAATTGGAAGGCATTAAATTAGTTCAATCTGTTCTGGAACAGTCGAATCTTGTTTTAGTTCTAAATGATATTTCAATTTCTTCTGACCACTCTAATGAACTTTTTGCTAAATTAAAGAATGAATATCCTCAGCAGAAAATATTACTCGTTCAGAACAAGATTGATAAGATTAATCATGATATTAAAAAGATAACGAATGAAACTATTTATATTTCAGCAAAAACCGGGGAAGGGATTGATTCACTCGAAAAATTGCTTGAAAATGAAGCAAGGAAAAATACTGAAGTAATTACAGATGTTCTCGTTAACCAACGGCACGCACTCATTTTGAAAAGGATTGCCGGACAGCTTGAGACAGCAGTAGCCTCCGTCGAGGAAAGAAAAGAGAACGAATTAATTTCTTTGGATATAAGAAAGGCTGTTAACCTTTTGGGCGAACTTTCTGGCGAAAATTGGAACGAAGATGTTCTAAATAATATTTTTTCAAGATTTTGTATCGGAAAATAATTGAAATTGGAAAAAATTGTTTCACGTGAAACATTCACTTCTACTCAAAGGTTGCTTTTAATATAATTATCAAACGAAGTAAATGGAAAATCTTCAAGAAGTTGCTCCAATCGCTGATACGTTTTTTTTATATTAATATAATGTTTGAATTTGGCAATAGGATTAATGTGCAAATTAGGTTGGGATTCATCTATTTCCCACGGATGAATATAAAAATTCAGGATCTCCCCCTTTGTGTTTAATTCTTTCGTTCTTTTTCTGAAAAATGAATAGGGATAAAGCCTGAAATACCCTCCTCCACCAAATGGTATTGAAACACTCCCTAAACGGACTGACTTGATAGGAAATTCTATCAAACCGTTATTAAGTTTAAAAAAATTCTTATTGACTTGATTTCTTGTTTCGTTAGGATAATCAGCAAAAGG
>CALHRB010000368.1 GCA_938038165.1 Candidatus Kapaibacterium sp.
TTTTGTTGTTTCATCAGTCCTTACACGAGTCAAATCAAAAGGAATTTTATAAATATTGTATTTTTCTGTTGAGTATTCTTTTAACAAGTTAGGCTTTTGAGTAGCAACAACAGAATCTTCTTTAGTTTCAGTTATATATAATCCTTCTCCTAATATTATGAATGGGTCATAAAGGTTTCTTATTTCGATTGGAACCATATTTTCAGAAACAAACCATAATCCGAGCTGTTTACGTAAAAAAACATTGTTAAGAATGTTTGTAAATCTTCTATACAAATCGTCTTTACTTCTAATGTCAATTCTGTGGGGATATTCACCATTATTCGCCCAAAAACCTATAATAAAATAAAGATAAACATCGCTGCACCAACTTATCCCGTTATAGAGAATAATTCTGTTCCCGTAAGGGATTTTGTCCTTGTATGCTTGATAAATCTTTTTTCCGGGAATATAGCCCAGGCCCCACTCAGGTTTTCCGTGCTTTGCGGCTAAATCTCCAAAAGCATAAATATAGGGAAAAAGATATAGAGGTAACGAAACAGCAAATAAGTAAATAAGTGAGTTCTTCTGATTTTTATAGATTAGATAAGATACGATTATTACTGACAAGGAAGCATATATTATCAAAAACCAATGTTGTTTATAAATATAGACATCAAGGGCATTAATCCTCAAAATAAAGAATTCACTAAGTTTCCATATTGAGCCTTTAATAAGTGCAAAATAAGAGACTAAAATTATTGCAAGGCTAAGAATTGACGAAAAAATCAATCTTATAAGAAGTTTCTTCTTTCCTGTTTCTAATTCAGAAAACTTTTTGATGGCTATAAATGCATAAATAAGCCAAAAAATGCCAGTATAAAATGTATATCTTGCCAATAAATAATAATTCTCTAGGTAGTAAGGGAACATAGCAAATCTAAGAATAACAAAAAGGAATAATCCTGTCATTATAATTATAAAAAACAGATAGACATTTTCCTTTTTGCTTAAAAACCCTTTAAAAGAATTTATTGGTTTTAGTAATATGCCTAATAATAATGGTGCAATAGAAAGAAACAAATAAAAAGTATAGAGTGCTATTAATATTCCTCTAAGTTCATAAGGACTGTATGAGATTGCACCAGTTCTTGTTACTACTTGAATCGGTGCTCCAGCGGCTTTTCTTGTTACAAACTCTACCACATCACCGCTCGCTTTCATTAAAACTTGTGGAAAGAAAGCTATAACAGCAATACAAGTTGCTAATACCAAAAGCCAGATTTTACCTGCAAATCTTTTTAAGGGTTGAGGGCTTTTCTCTTCATTAGGGAACCACCAAATCAGGAAAAAAGCTGGTATAATTGCAAATCCTTGATCTCTTGTAATTAATGATAAACCAAGAAGAACACCAAAGAGAATGACCCACTTTTCCTTTAGTTCATTTCTTGCCTTGAAGAAGGCATAAACCGTCATAACAAATAAAGGGTAAAATAAATTTTCTGTCATCACAGTTTGTGGAAATGTGTAATGATATGGCAGAAATGTAGAAATTATAGCAGGGAAAATTGCATATTTTCTCTCGAGGAATATTCTTGATAAGAGCCAAACAGGGATGACGAGCAATGAAGATAAAAAAGCGTTAAATATCAAAAAAGCATTATGGAAATTATCCCCGAATAGAAAAGCTGGAGAAATAATGAAAGGATAAACATAAGGAACTTTTGCAATTTTGATTTTAAAAAAGTCAAGATGATAAAAAGCCCACGCCAGATCCTTGTAATATACTTCATCACCAAGAATTTCTGGACCAGGAACAAAAAAAGAGAAAATGATTTTAATAATTACATTAAAGAAATACAATGCAAAAATTAAAAAGGTAAATTTTCTTTTTTCATCTGATATTATCCATTCATAGGTGCTTTTTATATTCATTACTTGATCATACTGATTACTGGACGGTAAAGTAAACATTCTTGGATTTCAAGCCGGTTTCAATATCAAGCAAATAAATTTCATATGATCCGGGAGTTGAATACAAATCCTTTGGCACAACGAAAGAGAGAAGTGTTAGCTCGGGGTTTTTGTCTGCAGGAAGCTGTCTGCCCTCCCACACTACTATGACTGATTTCTTCAAATTCTTTACTTCCATCCAAATAACTGACTTACCGTCGTGAATATTAAAATCCTGACCGGCAAATGTTGTTTTTGGATCGTATCTTAAAATTTGAGGGCTTAGAGAATCTGCTATATTTTCAGATTTCTGTATATTTTTGCCTATTTCTTTAGTTATGATTTCATTCTTTTGATTTTTTTCATCATTGTTACATGATAGAAACAATATTCCAACCATGAATATTAATAATTTATATATGATATGTTTCATAATCAATCAATAAAATACTTATTTACAATAAATAAAATAAAGTCTTTCACCTAAAATTCCAAGTGCTTCATATCTCTTGCTTTTCCAATTATAGATTGGTTCAGACATTTTGTCCATCATTTTACTAGCCGACAAAGTATTCTTTTCAAGATTTCTTATTACTAGTGAAGAGCTTGTTGTGTAAGCTATTGATGGTTCCCCGGGTTTTTTGACAAAATTACCTTTCAAATCAATTTCCGAATTCAATGAGTATTTTCTGCCATTAATGTTGACAAAGCAATCAAAATCACAACCAACAAAAAAAATATCTTTGCCATCATAGGAAAATTGGGGGGGTGTTGAGTTTTTCCCTGAAATGTATTCAGTATTGCTATATACTACATAGTAATTGTCATTTTTCTTTGCTTTAAAGGCAACTATTTCAAGTATTGGATTTATTTGAATATTACCGACCCAGTCGTACATTCTGCTCATCAGAGGTTCATAATATTTATCATTCAATGTAAGAACAACTTGTTCGTTTTTGGTTCTCTCAAAAGCGATTGCGGCAATAGTCCCTTCGGGATTCATTTTAGCATCAATAATCCTGTTGAAAGGTTCCGATAATGTTTCTCGATCTTTATAAATTTCCCAGCTGTTGCCAAGCCGGGCAGCGTAAATAAAAGATCCATCGTTCCAATAACCTATTGCTTTAACAGCGTCAAACCTTGGTCCTTGATCTTTACCTAACCGGACATAAGTTCCTCCATCCCTGTTAGTTACAACAGCTTTTCTTTTTAAATCAACTGAAATATACATTGTTGTTGCATCAGGAATATCTAAATCCTTAGAAGATCCAAACTTAATGTTGCCCTCATTATCGATTTTTCCTGAAAGAGTCTGTCTCCCCTCAGTTGTATAAGTAAAGAAAAGACTTTTTGAATCCGGGGTAAAGAACAACTGTCCAACTCTGAACGCTCTCAAATACAAGGTTGTGTCATTGGTCAATAAGTGCCAGTAATTTCCATCGTCTTTCGCATAACAAGCCCATCGCTTTCCATCCCTTGAAAATTTAATATCTTGAACACCCGAGAAAATATCTGATTGCTTACCATTTACATAAAGACGAAACCTATTAGTGTATGGCTTGGTTATAGCCCACCAATTACCAGTTGAATCAATGCCATATTTGTCAATTTTTTCCGAGCCGTCAAGCAATATATCATCAAAGCATTGCTGTGATAGAATTCTTATAAAAGAGAAAATGAATAATACTACTGTAACTCTAATCATAAATTAGTCTTTTGTTGCAATACAAAAATAATAAAAATAGATTAGAGAATACTTTAATTAATAACTTCAGGACGACCGCTGATTATGGGTTCTTGTGAATTATCCAAATATAATTCAAGATTCTGGCCTATATTTGTAACTATGCCTTCAGCAAGAATTTTTGGTTCTTCTTTCAATAAAGGGTCTGACCATATCCTGACTTTCTTTCCAATTAACAGTGAATTATTTTTATATTCTTCGATTATTTTCTGGGATTTACCTTCAAGAATGAATTTATAATTCATTTTCAAAGATTGAATTAAGTTCTTAAAAACTAACATTTCTGAAGTAACATTTTTAGCATTTTCAATCAATGATGTAATTTGAGGGACAAATTTAGTAGCTTCTACCTCCGGTTTTGAATTAACATTTATTCCTATTCC
>CALHRB010000369.1 GCA_938038165.1 Candidatus Kapaibacterium sp.
AGGATTGGCACAGGCAAGATATAAAACAGAGTCGGATGTTATATCGAAGTATTTGGATTATTTTGGTTCCAATGCCAAAGTTGGAGATTTTTACCCAAAGACTCAGATCAGGATTAACAACAAGAATCAAATTCGTTTGAATACATACGAATTATATCTGACGGTAAACTTCTTTCCGTACGAATCATTTGTTCCTTACCTGTTTGCAGGAGGAGGCATTCTTAATTGGGAACCTCGTTCGGGAGATACTGGATATGATGGACCATTACCCAATAACTCATTAAAAGTATATGAAAAAACAAAGTTTGTAATACCCCTCGGATTCGGATTTGAAACATATTTAACGGATAATTTGGTTCTTAATGGAAGAGGAACTCTTCGAATGACCGGTACGGATTATCTTGATGATTACAAAACCGAAGGTTCATCTGATGATATTTTTCTTACCTTTGGTCTTGGATTATCCTATTACATTCTGGGAGATGCAGATTATGACAAAGATGGACTGACTAATGACAGGGAAAAAGCTCTTGGGACTGACCCAAAAAATCCCGACACTGATGGTGATGGTTTGAAAGATGGAGAAGAAGTAAATAAGTATAAAACGAATCCCTTGAAAGCTGATACTGATGGAGATGGTCTCAATGACTTCGAAGAAATTATGAATTACACGACAAATCCACTTCAAGCCGATACTGATATGGATGGTCTTAATGATGGAGAGGAAATCGCCCGCAAAACCAATCCTTTGGTTGCAGATACAGATAATGACGGCTTAATTGACGGGGATGAAGTAAGAAAATTCCAGACTGATCCACTGAATCCCGACACGGATGGTGACGGTTTAACAGATGGTGCAGAAATAAAGCAATATAATACAAATCCAAGAGCAAATGATACTGATAACGATGGGTTAAGTGATGGCGATGAAGTGAATTTATATAAGACTAATCCAACAAAAGACGATACGGACAGCGATGGATTGAAAGATGGTCTTGAAGTAAATCAATATAAAACCGATCCATTAAATCCCGATACTGATGGGGATATGCTCCTGGATGGCGAGGAAGTTTTAACTTATCGTACTGATCCCAAGAATATCGACTCAGATAACGATGGCTTATCCGATGGTGAAGAAGTTAAAAAGTTCAAGACTAATCCTTTACTTGCTGACACTGACAATGATAGATTGAAAGATGGCGACGAAGTTAATATCTACAGAACTGATCCAAACAATCCCGATACCGATGGCGATGGTTTAAAGGACGGCGAGGAAGTATTGACTTACAAAACCGATCCACTTAAGTTGGATACCGATGGCGATGCTTTGTCTGATGGTGAAGAAGAGCTAAGGTACAAGACAAACCCGCTCCTAACTGACACCGATAACGACAAACTGTCTGATGGCGACGAGGTAAACAGAGTTAAAACCGATCCGCTCAATCCTGATACAGATGGTGATACGGTGATTGACGGTGAAGATGATTGTCCTTTGATTGCCGGCGAAAAGAGCGATATTAAAGGCAAAAATGGTTGCCCACAACCTCCGAAAATCGGCACTAAAACGGATTTCCCTGATATTTTATTCAAGGTAAATACTGATAATTTCAATTTTGAGATTCCTGCCACCGTTACAAGTCTGGCTCAAGTGCTTGCTTATGTGAATCAATGTGATGGTTTGGGGGTTTTGATCGAAGGACATGCATCTGAAGAGGGTAATTCAAAAAGGAATCAGGAACTTTCCGACATGAGAGCTAAGAAAGTAAGGCAATGGTTAATAGAACAAGGTGTTAATCCTAATAAAATTACCGGTACAATTGGCTTCGGTTCTTCACAACCGAAAATCGCAGAGCCCAGAGGAAAAGATCTTAAAAATATTTCCAAAGCTGAACTTGAAAACATCAGAAAACAAAATCGAAGGATTACCATCAGAGTTACAAGAACTTGTGATTAATCCATTTTAAAATTTAATCAGGGTAGTCAAAAATTTTTAAAAAAACATTGGCTACCCTTTTTTTACTAAATTTGCCTTGAAATAAAGACAGATTTTTTTTGTATGGAAATAATATTCGCAACAAGTAATATTCATAAAATTGCAGAAATAGATGCAATATTTAAGGAAATGCATTGCAATTCATACAAACTGCTCAGTTTGAATGATGTCGGACTCAATGATTTATTTATTGATGAAACTGAAGATTCAATCGAAGGTAATGCTGAACTTAAAGCCTCAGTTGTTTATAAATTAACCGGTATTCCCAGCTTTGCGGACGATACAGGTTTAGAAATTGAAGCTTTAGGGGGAAAGCCCGGTGTTTATTCATCAAGATTTGCCGGTGAAAATTGTGATGACTCCGAAAATCGAAAACTTGTTCTTCAATTGATGAAAGACTTTCCTGATGCTTTAAGGACCGCACGCTTTAAGACTGTTATAGCTTACGTCAATCATGGCAAGACGAAATTACTAGAAGGCATTTGCAAGGGAAAAATTATTAAAGAGGAAAGAGGGAAAAATGGCTTCGGGTATGACTCAATATTCATACCCGAGGGATATAAATTGACATTTGCAGAAATGGAGCCTCATTTGAAGAATCAAATAAGTCATCGAAGTACAGCTTTCAGAAAATTTGTCAATTACTTGTTGTCGGAATAATTTATTCTAATTGTTTTGGTGGAGCAAAATTAGAATCCTCAAGGTCATTGTTAACTTGAAATCTATAAATGATATCCATATTGAACATAGGATTAATACTTTCAATTTTATCTGGAAGCAACACTCCATCAATTTTGCTGTAATTTCTATAATAGACTGTAACCGGTAAGGCAGGTTGCCCTTTACCAACAACTTCAAAGCTTTCAATTTTATTGATAAGAAAAGTTTTTGCATCGAAATAGTAAGTTCTATTGAGTGACTCTTCATCTTTCATTTCGGCTTTCATTAAAATTTCATCGCCTTGCTTTCCAAGAACTTTCAGGGAATACCCAAGACTGGACAATTTTATATCATTAAAAAGCACAGCATCAATTAGCAGTTTTTTTGCTTCCGTTCCTTGAAGCATATCAGGTGGACCTTGAACTGAAGTCCAAACATTTTGACCATCAACCCAAACCTTTTGAGAATACATCCCGAAATCAGCGAACTGATATTTTTTGTTGGGAGCTTTATAATTTTCAGTTATGTCAATAGAAATATTCCTGCCTTGAACAGCCATTGAAGCCTTTCCTGTTTTTGTCAATGTTTTAATATTGTTCAAAGCATTCCAACCACCGATGGCATTAACATATTTTTCAATAAGTTCGTTTGGAATAATTGAAACTTTTTCCAATTTGGCTTTTTCACCTGTTAAAGGCTGTAAATCAAGGTCATAGACAAATAATTTTCCGAATTTTTCCAGTTTATTCTTGACATCGGGGGAACCAACTACAATTATGAAAGCGTTTTTTGGATTCATGTATCTTTCGGCAGAGCGATGAAGGTCATAATTGCTCAGAGCCATCATCCTTTGAGGGAATGATTTTACATTTGCCATAGCTTTACCGTGAAAATCAGCAGTTTGTATAATACTAGCAATAAAGTTGGAACTCTCAAAATTCATTAGATATTTTCCAACCTGAGCCCTTAATATCCTGTTGACCTCCTCTTCACTTGGTGGTTGAGTTGCCAACAGATGAAGCTGTTCTAAGATAACAGTTAAAGCAGAGTCAGTAACATTATTTCGAACATCAGCTCCGCAGAAGAATCTATTCATAAATTTCAAAGATGTTTGATTTGCATAAGGGGAATAAGTATATGAGTAAGTCTCTCTTAAAGTTTTTGAGAGCCTTCCACCGAAACCACCGCCAATCAAAGCAGAAGCCATGTCTAATGTTTCAAACTCAAAATCAAGATAATCAACTGTTCTGGTTGTAACAATAATTGTTGACTGGACAGAACCGGGTCGCTCAATAAAATAAACCCCCAAAGGCATAGGATTGATCCCCGGTAATTTGATTCTATCGGGGTTAGTTTTTGACCATTTTGTTAATGCTTTATCGACGATCGAGACAATCTCGTTCTTTTTCACCTCGCCTGCAACCACTAATGAAGAGTAATCGGGAACGAAATATTTCTTGTAGTAATCACGTACATCAGATAATGTGATGGATTTAATCGTTTCTTCAGTTTCTTTCTTTCCGTATGGATGATCTTCACCGAAAACAACTCTTCGGGCAAGAGCTTGGGCAAGTCTTGTAGGTTGAGTTTTCTCCATTTTTATCCCTGCAATCATATTTGATATTAGTTTTTTGAATTCTGATTCAGGGAAGGATGGCTGAAGAAGGCAATCAGTAAAAATTTCAAAGACTATCGGAAAATGTCTTTTGAGAGATGAAGCTGTTACAGTAATATAATCCGGAGTTGCAGAAACATTAATAGAAGCACCTAATCCATCGAGTGTTTTGGATATATCAAGTGCTGTTCTTTTGCCAGCCCCTTTGGTCAGCAAATTGGCAACTATACTTGCCAAGCCGGGCTTATCACCGTCAACAGAGGTACCCCCCGGGATTAATAAACTCAGATAAACGGTTGGTTGTTCATTATCTTCGATTACAAAAATCTTTAATCCATTGGCTAATCTTGACTCGGAGTAATCAGGGAAAATAAATTCCTTCTGTTCTAATGGTTCTGGTTTTAAATTAGGATCGAATTTTTCTTGTGATAAACAAAAAAATGAACCTGATAATAAAATAATTACAGCTAAGATGGTATTTTTCATTTTTTTTTCTATTTATTCTAAAACATTAGTTAAAGATTTATTTTTTTGGGACGTAAACTAAGACAACTTTTTTATCAGTATCAAGAAATTTTTTGGCAACTCTTTTGATGTCATCCTTTGTAACTTTTAGGTATTTTTCAAATTCGGTGTTCACCAAGTCTGGGTTGCCCAAAAATTGCCAAGTCATAGATAAATCCTGAGCTTTTTGCAGAACATTTTTTTTGTCTCTGATAAATTCAGCTTCAATGATATTTTTTGCTTTAATCAGTTCTTCATCAGTGATGCCGACTTTAACTATATTATCAATTTCCTCATAGATTAATTTTTCGACATCTTCAATTTTCTTTCCTGGCGAGGCAACACCATAAAAAAGAACACCACCAGCTTTATGAAATGACAAGTTATATGATGACGCCTGAACAGCAACTTGTTCTTTATCAACAAGACGCTGATATAATCTTGAGCTTTCACCTTTGGAAAATATGCGATTGAGAAGCTCAAATGCATAAGAGTCATTATCTTTCATCGAAGGTGCTCTG
>CALHRB010000370.1 GCA_938038165.1 Candidatus Kapaibacterium sp.
AAACACATTAAAATACAATTTCTTAACTAACCTTGATTTTGAATTAAGAGCTTCCCGATGAAATACACCTCTTGGAGAAATGATATAAGGTTTCTTTTTAATTAAAGAAATTATAGCACCTGCAAGCACGGGAAAATTCCACACTGCAGTTATGTGAACAAGATCATAATCATCAATAATTTTCCATATTTCTTTAACCATCTGCAAAGAAAAATTATAATGCTCATATCCCACAAAACTTAAATACTTAACCCGAATATCATCAAAATGACACCAACCATCAGGGTTCATACAATCAAGCAACCATGCATTCATGCTTTCTTTACTGTTACCAGCCGTAGTTGTTAAAACATCCACTTTAATATTTTTCTTTGCTAAAGTAATATTAAGAGAGTGCACCGATTGTATCGGTCCTCCAAACCGAAAAGCAGGATAGTATGATGGAGAAATGTGAAGGAGTTTAATCATTTCAGCAAATAACTTTTTAGCAATGGTTTACAGAAAGATTATTAAGTATTGTTGAACTTTAAAGATAGTTCAACTTGAGTAATCATTTCATCCTTTGAATTTTTACCTTCAAAAGTTAATATCTGTGCGGCTATCCTTTTATTTCTTAATTCTTTCACTAATAAATAAACACTTAAAGATGGACCACCGGAGAAAATATTTAAGCTTGATATTGTATGTAAAACTTTCATTCTTTAAACAATGATTTAATCATACACCAATTTAATATACATTTTTATGTTTGAATTTAATATTATCTATAAAAGAAAGTAAAAAATAACAATGAAAAAGTTTTTAAATTATTTGACTTTATTTCCCGACAAGGGTATATAAGCCTTGATGTTTTGTTAGTATGTTAACTCTTATTTCTTATGCAATCCAGTTTCTAATCTGTGAAAAATGCCGGTTTTTACTTTAAGCCTTTCTTTACCGTTGGCGTTAGTAGTAATTACTTTTACATCCACATTCTGTTTTTTTAGAGCTTTTGCCAATTCATAAGTTGAATAGATTGGACCACCATAATGAAAAGCAGGGTAAAAAGCTGGAGTAACAAAAAGTATTTTCATTTTTTATACAAAATTGCTTGTAAAATGAAAAGTATTGGGATATTTCTCAACCAACTTACAAAAATCGTATTAACTTTAGAATCTATTAAAACAACAGATAATAGTAGACCAAAATAAATTACGATACCACCGGAACCCAATTTTAGAAAATTATATAGCGATTTTTGTAAAATGCCTATTACTGTAAAAATAATTACTAATGGGATAATTCCACCTGCAAAATATGCAAAACCAATTGGGGAATACGCAACCGAAGATGTTTCCACACTACCCCATACATAAACCGAATACCATACACCTGAGTCTTCAAGTGGTTTATCGGACCATATTGCTCTTGGAATATATGCCTGCAATGGTATCGTAAGCAATCGCTCTCTGAAATCCTGAGCTCTTGCATCAAGTCCAACTTGATCTTTATACTGAATTGCTCTTGCAGTAGTCAATGTATACTCTAATCTGCTGAAAAATTGGAATAAAATAGCATCAATACTTTGTTGCTCAACTAATTTTGCTCTCTTATTCATTTCATAGCTATCAATAATAGTTGAAAATATATAATAAGGATCTGAAGTGAATCTTTTATCAGACATTCTCAAAATTCTGAATGGTTCGACAATTATATATGCAATAATAATCGCAAATAAAGCAAATGCGATTGTAGATTTCCTTATTTTTCCATTAGCCAAATAGTAAGTAAAAGCTATAATAAAAAATGGTAGCATTATTTCAGATTTCATACCGCTAAGCAAACCAAATAAAAGCTCAACAAAAAAAGAAATAATAAACAAAATCTTTAGGGTATTCTTTTTATAATAATTAAAGCTTGAAATAACCAAAATTAATTTACCAACAGAACCAATCAAATATAAAATATTCCATATTCCGCCATATATCTCTCTGCTTTCAGGATCACCAGCATAACCAAATAATCCGAGTTTAATCTGTATAATTCTTGAGATTATGCTTATGATTAACAAAAACAACACAACATTTAGTTTTAACAAATCTGATCTATTGAAAAATGATTTTTTAATTATAGCGTTATTAGTTAAAAAGTTAAAAAGTTTATCTCCCAACGTTGTTCTGTAACCGAACCACATAAAAAACGAAGCAAGTATTATATAATCCATTGCTTTGTTTAAATATATAAAAGGTTCAGGGCCTAAAATGTTATAGATAAAATTATAACTGTAATTATTAGGAGTGAAATAAACCAAATTAGTGATACTAAAACTAAGTAAAAAAGTAAATAGAGAAGCTAGTACTATAGGATTTAATCCTATGTATTTATGGGTTGACTTGTTAAGATTTGTAATCTCAAAAATTTGATATATGATTAATAGGAATATTTTAATAATAAAAAGTTCCTTAGTAGATGGCAAAAAATTTGTAAACAATAAAAAAGTAAATAAACCGAAATAGAAAACTATTCTTAATTGTGTTTTTTTATAATGCATTGAACTTGATTTTATCTTTTGTGTAAATATATCCTAGTCCCAAGTAACATAAGAAACCTATGGCTACTGATAATGCAGCTCCAAATGTCGAATAAATACTAATTAAAATAAAGTTACTAATAATAAATACAAATGTTGCTATTATCGAAATCTTTAAAGTGATTTTAGTGTTTTTTGTCGCAAACAAAAAGTTTTCAAAAACCTGGTATATCGCAAGAAAAAAATATCCCAGTGCTATAAAAATAAATAATTTTGTTGCATCGGCTCTGTAATCATTTGATAGAAAAGTATCGGCAATAATCTTGGAGCCGAAAAAAAATAATAACATCAAAAGAGTACCTGTAATAGTAACAGTTAATAACCAAGAGAAAAATACAAATCTCGATTTATTAATTTCATTTGAGCTTAAAACTTCAATCAGAATTGGTCTGAAAAAGTTTGTTGCAACTCCTCCTAACATTATGAAGGGTCTGCTGGCAATACTAAACGAAGCAATGAAAATCCCAACATCAGCAGTATTTCCAAGTATTTCAATGATATATCTGTTGCTTAAATTCATTATCCAGGATAAGATCGTAACAGGAATCAATGGTAAAGCAAATTTAATGGCTTCATTTATAAATAATTTAATGTTCTCCTCTGTTTTGAATGTAAAGTTAAATTTAATTGGAATAAAAATTTTCATAAGAATTATTATGAATAAAATTGAAAATATAAATGAAGCAATGTAAGACTCCGCTTTAGGCATGTAAAGAATCAAAAGAAATACAATTGAAAAAGTAATAAAGGACTCAAGAATAGAATAATGAGCAAATTCTTTTTGTCTTCTTTCTGCTTGTAAAATATTTATTCCAAACGATCTTATACTGTCTAATGAGAAATAAATAACAGTTAAGAAAAGAATCAATAAATTTATTTGAATTACATCATTCATCTTTAAGATTAAAATAGAACAAATAAAAAAAACTGAGGAACAAATAACTAATATCAGAAGAATTTTTAAGGCAACAGAATTGTAAGCTATTCCTTTATTTTGGGATCTGTATTCGGGATAAAATCTTATCTGATAATTAAGAAAAGGAGACACGAATATATTTTTAAGAAGAATTGCAATACCAATCCAAAGAGTTGCCTCACCCAAAACTGCAGGCGATAAGAATTCGGTTACAATGCGGATACCTGCCATATTTATTAAAGCGACTATAGCTTGTCCTGCTAAAACCCAGCCACCTTCAGCTAAAGTTTTTCTTCTGTTAGAAATAAAACTAAAAAAAGATTTAATGTTCAATGGCAGTATTTTGGAAACAATAATTACATAATTGGACTGTTTATTTTTTAGTTAAATCAGGAATATCAAATGCCTGCCCATGATTAAATACCACATCAATTAAAGTTTTTAATCTTTTTTGATAAGTGTGATCTTTATAAGCACGGAATTGACCTGCAGTTCCTATCTCTTTTCTTAATTCTTCTCTCGGTAGATAATATTCTATCTTCTCAAGCAATTCATCGAAATTTCTAAACGAAACTAATTCTTTCCCATCTTCGAAAAAATTTGATAAAGTTGGGCGCCAATGAATCAACTGAAAACCACCAATTCCCGCAATTTGGAATGTTCTTGAATTAAGTCCCAATATTTCACTTGGATGTAAAGTATTAATATTTATTTTTGCAGCAAGAACAGCTTTTGCTTTATTTTCATAAAAGACATACTCTCCGGTATACAGAGACTTTATTTTATTATCTCTTAACCATACAGGTGGTTGATTTCCCCAGATTTTGATTTCATAATTAAATTCTAATAATTGAATAAAAAATAAAGTTCTAAAATTGTGAGGACTTCCGAATGTAGTAATATCACACCCATATTTTTTTATGTCAGTTTCATTTAATATGATACTTTTATGGTATTTAGGATCACAGCATTCTGGCAAATAAAAAACATTTTTCTTATTGTAGTTCTCAGTTAATATTTGAACAATATAAGGATCTTTAAAGAATAAATAATCATATTCAGATATAAGAAAAAAAGCCTTGTTAAAATTGCTGATTGCATCGGGGAACCATAATGTTACAGCTGCATTTGTAATTTGTTTAATTCTTTCAATCTCATCAGGGAATAAGAAATCATATGTACAAATTATTAAATCTATTTTTTTCGTTCGAAGAATTTTAGTTAGTTTTTTGATTCTATGAGATGTTAATAAACCTGCG
>CALHRB010000371.1 GCA_938038165.1 Candidatus Kapaibacterium sp.
AAATTGGTTTTAAAATAAATTTGATTTTTATATCAATTATTCGAATATTTGAAATAACTAGTCAAAAAACACAAACATCTATGAGCGAGAAAGAACTATTCGAAAAACTCTTTAATGCGCCAACTGAAGATGAAGTTGATAAAGTAATTCAATCTTATCCTGATATTTTCAAACAAGAAAACTGGTTTCCTTTGGGCGACAATGAAAGCTTCTTTGGTGTAATTGAAAATCAACAGGCATCACCAGTTCCAGCCTTAGTAGAAAAAATAACCAACTCAATTGATGCAATACTTACACGAAAATGTTATGAGGCTGGAATTAACCCAACTTCATCTGAAGCACCGAAATCTATGGAAGAGGCAATTACAAAGTTTTTCCCAAATCATAAACAATGGGATTTGCCTTCTTTCAGAAAAGCACAAGCTGAAAGCATTCAAATTATTGCCGATGGTCCTAAAATGGAAACCTCATTAATCATTTATGATGATGGAGAAGGACAACATCCTGAAGATTTTGAGAAAACTTTTCTTTCACTACTTAGGGGGAATAAGAATGAGATTCATTTTGTGCAAGGTAAATACAATATGGGAGGTAGCGGTGCAATAGTTTTCTGCGGCAAGAAAAGATACCATCTTATTGGTTCAAAGAGATATGATGGTAAAGGAAGGTTCGGATTTACTCTTATTAGACAGCATCCATTTACAAAAGAAGAAGAAGAGAAAAAGAAAAATACTTGGTATGAATATTTTAAGATTGGGGGACAAATTCCATCGTTTGAAATTGAACAACTCGATCTTGGTTTGCACAACAGAAAATTTACAACCGGGACTATCCTAAAACTTTATTCTTATGATTTGCCACCTGGTTCTCGTTCGGTTATCTCAAGAGATCTAAATCAAAGCATAAATGAATTTTTATTTGAACCGGCATTACCTTTATATACTATTGATCGAAAGGAACGCTATCCAAAGGATATAATGCTACAACGCGACCTTTATGGGCTCAAAAGAAGATTGGAAGAAGAAAAAAGCAAATATGTTGATGATTACTTTCTTGAAAGTTATGAAGACAAAGAAATAGGTAAATTAAAAATTACTTGTTATATATTTAAGCCAAAGATAGAAGGAAAAACTGCCAAAGAAAGTAAGGAGACAATAAATCGGGAGTTCTTTAAAAATAATATGTCTGTTCTTTTTTCACTTAACGGTCAGGTTCACGGTCATTTTACTTCTGAGTTTATTACAAAAACTCTTAAAATGCAGCTTTTGAAAGATTATATTCTTATTCACGTTGATTGTACTAACCTTCATTATTCCTTCCGAAAAGAATTGTTTATGGCATCTCGTGATAGACTAAAACACGGAGATGAAACATCTAAACTTAGAGAGATTGTAGCAAGGGTTTTACTGAAAAGTAAATTAGTGGAGATAAATAAAAAAAGAAGAGATTCTATCTCATTTGCGGGTGAAGATAAAAATGAACTGCTAAAATCTTTCACTAAAAACCTTCCATTGAAAAGTGAACTACTTAAACTTTTAAACCAGACCTTTAAACTCGAAGGAAAAGGAGAGAAGCCAGAAAAAGAAAAAAAGGAAAAGAAAGAAACAGAAAAAGAAGAGGAGTTTAATCCAAATAGATTTCCAAGCTATTTTAAGTATGGAAAAGATAGTGCTGATGGGAAACCAACTATAAAAATTCCACTTGGTGGCGAGAAAGTAATTAAGTTTAAGACAGATGTTGAGAATGAATACTTTGTAAGAGTTGAGGAACCTGGAGAATTAAAAGTAGTTTTATTAAACCATTCAAACAATGAAACGGATGGCGGAACAAAACCAGGTGCCCCGAAGAATTTAAATGATTTGTTTTATGTACAGAAAAGTAACCCACAAAATGGAACAATAAAAATAGTTCTAGCACCAACTGAAGAAGTTAGTGTTGGCGATACAGTTGAAATTAAGGCAACCCTAACTAATCCCGGCCAAGATTTCGACCAGATATTTTTAATAAAAATTGTTGAGGAGGAAAAACAAAAAGAAAAAACAAAGCAAAAAGAGGATGAAGAAGAAAGCAAAATTGGCTTACCCGATCTGATTTTAGTTTACAAAGATCAAAAAGAAGGCGAAGAAAGAAAGACTTGGTCTGATTTAGATGAAGCTGGTATTAGTATGAGCTATGAAACAATTGTCCATCCATATGCTGAGGCGGATGTCTTGCAAGCTATTTATGTTAATATGGATAGTAAAGTATTGAAGGATTATAAAACAACGCTAAAATCTGAGGAGCAATTTGAAGCTGCTGAGAAACGATATTACACTTCAGTTTATTTCCATACGCTATTTTTATTTACAATAAGTAAAAACAAAAAATATTCAATGAGGAGAGAGGAGGGTGAACAAATTAAAGAGGTCGACTTGGTCGAATATGTCAAAGACGTTTTTGAAAGTTATTACGCACAGTTTTTACTTAACTTTGGAATGAGTGAGTTGGTGCAGAGTTTAGAAGGATAAATTTTATAACTCTGAAGGATCAATTTTGAAATTATCATATACTTTTTGGTCTTTTTTCGAAAGAGGTAAATTAACACCAATAGATTTCAGAATTAAGTTAAACGCATATTTTTGTAATTCTTTATCTGTTTTAATTCTACCTGTTTCTTCATCTAAAAAAACTTTTTTCCAGATTTTATTTTGTAAATTAAAATTATCCTTAGCAAAATAATTCAGTAATTTTTCTTTCTTTTTATGCTCCATTGCCAACTTTAAAGTTTGATATAAAATGTTTTGACCAATCGGTTTAAATAACAAACTCGTGGAATTTGATTTTCTATCAACAAACCTATTTTTTAAGAATTTTTTTAGGGAGGGAACAGCTCTAAAAATTTCAGTTAAAAGGTTTTCAATTATTTTTTGTTTATTATAAATAACTCCTTCAGAAGTCCTACGATGAGTAAATAATAAATAATCCTCCCCCGTAACAGTATGACCAAAAACCTTTTGATTTGTCAGAATTGTTGTTATAAAATCATAGAGAACAATTATATTAGTAAAAGATGATGAGTTATTGTTGCTAATGCTTCTATTCTGATTAAATAAAACAATATCCTTTAGAAGCTTAAAATCTTCAACCAAGTTTCTCGTAATAATCGCACAATTATCTTCTTCATCAATTGCAATTATTTCGCTCTTGCTTACTGGTTTTGCATACCTATTTAGTGTTGAAAACAATCTTCTTGTGCGTATGAGACCTTCAGGATTAGTTTTATGAGCTATAAAAATTACCGAATTTTCTTCCTTACTTAACGTCGATTTTTCTTTAAGGCTTTCTTTAATTGCTTTTGTGCGGTGCTGACCGTCAATAGCAAAAAGTTTTTCATGTCCGTATAAGGTCAAAATCCCGAACGTTTTATTTAAGTAATTCAACTCCTCTTCTTCTATACCACTGTACTTTTCAACGGTAATTTCTTGATATTTTGGATTTCCACCATATAAGCCAATTATTATTGAGTTGAAGAATCTTTGTTCTTGATTCTTTAAGTACTCTACTATCCCCTTTGTTCTATTTTTAACTTCCCTTTGTATTAATGTTTTTAAGCCCTCTGATTTATGAATTTCATCTGCCATCGATATTCGTTTACTAATTTCTTCAAATGTCATAATAGAGACATAGTAAATCCAATCACCCATCTGTGCGCGCAATGTCGGTAATACTAGTTTTCGTTTACTCATAAATGTTTTTTAATTCTGGTTTTATTTTAGCAGAAGGAATATCAGTATTAATATGTGGAACAAATGAATTTAATAGTTTTTTTTCCACTTCATCTATTTGTAAATTGGAAGAAATTGTTGAATAATAAAAATACAAACAATCTTTATACAATGTTAGCATTTCATAAATCTTAGGTCTTGGTTTTCGATTTCCATCTTGATCATTAAGATATTCTTGAAATCTTTCTTTTAGTGTTCTAACAGTTTTTCCTACATAAAATAGGTATTTGATTTGAAAAAGGTTAGGATAAGTTGGTACTACAACAAAACAATATATTCCCTTCTCGGCTGGTAATCGCTTCAAATTTCTTCTATTAAATTTTATCGATTTCCACTTTAAATTATAATTGTAGTGATTGTTATTATCTTTCCAATATTTTGGATAAAGTAAAAACTTTCTGATATGAATTTTTAGCTTTCCTTTTTCTTTGAAGTCAATATCGTATTTCATTATATAAAACACGCAGCGCATCCCTCACCTTCAGCCTCCTGCAAAATATCAATAAGGAATGGAGACTTTGAGTTAGAGTTTCTTGCTGCTTTTTTTAGTTGGTCCGATTTAATTTGTTTAATTCTTTCTGGTTTAATTATATCC
>CALHRB010000372.1 GCA_938038165.1 Candidatus Kapaibacterium sp.
GGACATCACCACCTCTTGCTTTTGAAACAGGTGTTTTTTCATATCCTTCACCATAAATCCTTTCACCAGAAATGGATGCAAAACTTATTCCAAATGCTATTACAAAAGACAAAGTAAATTTTATCCGATTTACGACTTTAGGAGGACCGAGATAGACCATATTTGTATCAAATTTTGGTACAATTAATTTTCCTTCCTCATCTTCGAAGGGCCTTTTCTCCCATACTTTGTAATTTTCAACAAAATAGAAGAACATTAGCATAGCAAAAGCAACAACACCGGCAGAGATTGATAGTTCCATCCATGAGGGAAAATAGAAAGAGCCTATTGAGGTTAAATTATTTAAATGAGTAAGTCCGCCAACATTTAACCTGTTGAATACAACGCCGACAACTCCTATTAATGCGGCAAAATAAAGCAAATTAATATTTTTTCTGCAAGACGGATTCAAAAAAACTACAAAAGGAATAAAGGCAGAAAGGGTCATTTCTAACCAGAAAAGATAAGTTCCCCAATTTTCTTGAAATAAGAATAACCCAGCACCACGATAGACGATGTCAGCAAATCTAAAGATAATATAAACACCGAGCATAATTGAAGCATATTGACTCAATTTTTTCAGTATATTACTTTCATATTCCTTGTTATACAGAAAGCTGGAAGTCATGCTTTCGACTATGACCATCATCAAACCAAGACATATCGCAGACACAAAGAAAATCAACGGAATGATTGGACTCCACCATCATGGATGCAATCTATAAGGCATCGCTAAAAACAAACTTCCTAAAGATGATTGATTTAAAGTTGAAAGCATAATTCCAAGTATAACAAGAGGAATCCTTACCTTAAAAAGTGCTTTATGAATCTTGTTTAGTAAACTTAAATTTGGGAACCTTTCGAATACCACTGGCATAAATTCTAAGAAAAGAACTGTTAGGTATAACATTACACACCAACCAACTTCGAAGAGAGGTGAATGAGGATTCCAGAAAATAAGCATATGCCAAATGTTCCAAGGAAGCCCTAAGTCAAAAAGAAGCCCAATCACTTCAGCAACATACCCTAAAAATGCAGTCAATATTGCTGCACGCGAAATTGAATGGAACTCTTTTACCCCGAATATGTAGTTAAATGCAGCTATGACAAAACCTCCTGCAGCGAGAGCTACTCCGCCCATAACATCAAAACCAATCCAAAATCCCCAAGGCGTATTATCTGTTAGATTTGTCGTTGCTCCTAAACCGAAAATAAATCGTGTTATAGCAACTGATGCGGCAATACCTAAAATTATCCAGAGTATTAATTTAGTTTTGTCTATCTTCTTCATTTTCCTTTTCCTTTTTTTCCTTTTCAATTTTTTGTCTTCTTTTAACAACCCAATAGATGCCAGACATAATAGCTCCCATCCCAACAAAAGCAAATGGAACTGAACTCATTGCCCATTTGGTCAGCTGAGGATAAGGAGAGTCAAAGTCGGGTTCGCCAACTAAATTGAGTCCTTTTTCGATTCTGTTATTATAATACAGGAGGAAATCAAGTGGGCAATCCTTGGAAGTAATATACAAAACATTTGTGCCGCCGACTTCTGTTTCTCCGTAGATTATGTCGGAATAGAGATTTGGATTTTCGCTAATTCTCCGATGTGCTTCCTGAATTAGAAAATCTCTCTCTCCAAAAATTGTTGCTCCTGTCGGACAATTTTTTGTGCAAGCAGGCTGATCTATTTTTCCGGAAATTAAATTATCATAGCAGAGAATACATTTACGAATATATGGAACGGCACTATCCCAATCATATCGAGGAATTCCATAGGGACACGCCATCATACAGTATCTGCAACCAAGGCATTTGTTGCTGTCATAAACAACTGCACCCAATTCAGTTTTGTGTAAAGCACCTACGGGACACGCTGCAGCACATGCAGGCTCATTGCAATGTCTGCATTGCTTTCTGACAAAAAAGTCTTGTTTTCGTAATACTGATGTCCAATTTCTTGAGGAGAGACCATCATTTTTCTGCCATTCCCTTGGTTTATCGGGTGGTAAGTTATTTATCATTTTACAAGCGGTAACGCATTGAGTGCAACCAATACACTTTGTAATATCAGTCAGAATAGCTTTCATAATTTTCTCCCCTCCTTTCTTAGGATTTTTTCAACTTTTTCTCCTGCTTGGGGAACAAATTTCCATGATCGAGCCGTTATCCATTGACTTAATGGCAAAAGAACACAATGGGCAATTTTAGTAAATGGCAATAAAATAAAGATAATATTGCCGGATAAAATATTAACAATCATGTAGAATTTGTAAGTTTCAGGTTGAAGAGTAAGGCTTCCTGCTATCCACCCAGTAATAAATGGAATAATTAAAAGCAGGGGCCAGAGAAGATCCTGCTTTCTGCTTATAAACTTTGATTTTCTATCGGATGCCCTTAAGGTAACCAATATTATTCCAGCAACGATTGTTAATATTGTAAGATTGTCAGCCCAATTTTTCGAAAGAGAGAGACCAATCCAACTAAAAGCGATAGAATTACTAAAAAGTAAAGCATGATCGAAAAGAAAAATTGGCGTGATTAAAAGTCCTATATGAAATAAGATAGAAACCAGCGAATAAACCGGTTTTGTTCGAAAAGCCCTTATAGGAAATATGTATCCAAAAGTCAGTTTTTTAACATAATTCATTGGCAAATCTTTATCCTTTGCTTTCGATTTTGCCTCAAAACCCTTGACCAAGGATAAAATAAATATCCTTAAAAGACCTAATATCATAATGGCAAAGGAAAATCTAAAAAAAGGTCCTTTTAAAAAATCAAGAAAACTATCCATGATTAACCTTTTAAATAATTATTGCCTTTAAAATTAAATCGTGAAGCCCGAGAAGTTCTCCATCAACATTATTATCTTCCATTGTCTCCCGGATTTGTTTCTTGCAGTTAGCACAAGGTGCGACAACGTAATGAGCACCGGTTTTTCGAATTTGTTCTGCTTTTTTCTGTCCGGAGACCAATGTTCTGTATTTTCTTATTTCATCAATAGACACAGTTCCTCCACCACCTCCGCAACAATAGTTTTCTTGTCCTGAAGGTGTCATTTCAACATAATTTTTACAAAAAGTTTTAAGAATCTCTCGAGGCTCCCGAACAATCCAACCCTGTCGTGATATATTGCAGGGGTCGTGATAAGTTACTTTTTCTGTTATCTTGTTTGGGTCTAATTTGATCCTTCCTTCACTAAGCAGTTTATGAGTGAGTTGAATGATATTAACAAGTAGGGGAGCATTCCCATTTTTCCAATTTGTTTTCAAGAAAGTTGCGCTTCTTGTGGCATGACCGCATTCACCAATCAAAATCTTCTTAGCATTTAACCTGTAATATTCTTCCTCAATTTTTGCAAGGACTCACTCAAGGACTAAGTCACTATAGAAAAGACCATAGTTTATAGCATCATAGTATTTAGAAGAAAAATAGTCCAGCTAACTCCGGCAGCATTCAAAACTGCTGCTATTCCCATTAAGGTTTCGGCTTCCATCAGGTAGTCTGAAACTGGTGCAAAGAAAAGATATTCAGCATCTGGGACGTCAATTGGAAACTTAATTTCTTTGCCAAGCATTTCCATTGGCTCCTCTTCCAGAAATTCGAGAGAATCTTTCAATGCGATAAATGGTATTGCAGAAGTGTTTCCAGTTTCTCCTTGGTGTTGTTCCCTTGTCGAAATGACCAAAGCTCTGGGAGTTAGATTCATTTCAGCAAGAATATACCTAGCCAAATGAGTAAGTAATCCGTGGTCTATCCCTGAAGGACATTCAAGAACGCATTTTGGTAATGCCAAAGCATTCGGGAATAAAATTTTATAGAGACATCAAAAAAAAGAAGGAATGGTCAAAGATACCCGTATTAATTGTTACAGGGCATGCAAGAGATGACCTTAGAAAAGCAGACTTCGACGCACTCATTATGCAGGGACCCGGTGTTTACCTTGAAAAACCCGTTAAACCAAATAATTATGTTGCTACAATATGTCAGATGCTGGGCATTGAATCACCTGTTGAAATTCAGGAAGAAAGCGAACTCGACGCAGACAAATTAAGGGATGAATTGTTAAAAAATTTATCAACTGCGGATACTGAAGCATTACAAAAAGCGCTTGATGCCCTGAAAAGAGCTAAAAGGAAAGATATTGTTTTGGTATTTCTACCTGTTGTTTGGATTGTTGTTGTTTTTGAAACACAATTTCAAGTGTCTCTAATATAATTTTTTTTTCTTTATTCACCCGTCTCAGAAAAATAAAAAGAGAATACGCTATTTTGTGACTTAGACATATCAAACAGATTTTGATCCAAACAACAAAGATATTACATTAAGATAAGAAAAAAAAGAGTATAAATAACTCTGAATAAATATTTTTCATAAGATATTTAACACTGGATTAAAGGAAGAAACTTGCGGTCCCGAGAGGACTCGAACCTCCGACACCCAGTTTAGGAAACTGGTGTTCTATCCAGCTGAACTACGGAACCTTTTTAATTGATTGTGTCGTTGCCTTGAAGCATGATTCTGCTTCCAAAGGGATTGATGCTCGGTTGTATATTGAATATGCTATTAGCAACAAAATGTTTGATATATTCTGAGTTTAACTGCCTTGTGCCCATAAAAACTGCTTTTTCAATAAGAGTTTCGATATGCTCGTTTGTCAGCAAGCCAAGCGAGTTTAACTGGATTATTTCTCCCCAGGCTTCGTTTGTAAATAAATCTCTTTCAGCATCGTGGAGCAATCTGAAGGAATTAGGGTCAGAAGTGTTTTCAACGCTTAAGTATTTTTCGGAAAACTCCATTCTGTCAACAAGCCAACTCAGTGCTGTAGAAATTTCAGCATTTGTATAACCCAAAGTATGGAGTTCTTCAATATCAATATCACCAATTGTTCGGTTGTTTTTCAACTCCGAAATAACATATACAATTATTTCAATTATTCGTTCGTACATTTAATTTTGCTCATTTCGGGTATTTATTTTAAATAAAATTTTATCTTCTATTTTTTGCATTTCAGCTTTTTTCTGTTTAGTATTGTCGTCAAATCCTAATAAATGCAACGTTCCGTGAATAGCCAGCCTTGATAATTCGTTTGTTAAAGAAACCTTATATTCTTTAGCTTGACTTATTGCTGTATCAACGCTTATATAAATTTCTCCTTCTAATTTTTCATCATCTAATCGGAACGCTAAAACGTCCGTTTCATAATTATGATTTAAATACTTTTTATTTAATTCTTTAACGCTAATCTTATCGGTCAAAATTAAATTAATATTAGCATTATTTTCTTTAAAATTCTCTAAAGTTGTTATTACAGCTTTTACAATTGTTTTAATTCTTAAAAATTTTTTCTTATGATTTTTAAAAATATTTATATTGAATTTCAAATCTTAAGACGATT
>CALHRB010000373.1 GCA_938038165.1 Candidatus Kapaibacterium sp.
TTACATCGATGTTTGGAAAGCTTTCCTGGATTATCCCTTTACTGGTGTTGGGTTTGGAAATCTCAGTTATTATTCAAAATTCATTTTAGGACCCGATCTATCTCCTTCGGCTCATAATATAGTCTTAGGGGCTTTAGGGGAGCTAGGATTGTTTGGAGCATTTTTCTTTTTATCAATTTTTATCTACATAGGAAGAAAAATTATTGTATTATACAAGTCCGAAAAAGAGGATAATCTTGAAATATTGAGATGGGCTCTTTTTTCCTCTTATATTGGAGGAATGCTGCATAGTTTAGTTGAACCAACTTTGGAAGGGTTGCAATTTTCTATAGTATTCTGGGCAATAATAGCATTGAACTTTAAACTTCATTTATTCAAGGGCAAAAATTAATTTTTATTACATCTAAAATTGACTGACAGAAATTCACTTAAAACTATTGCGAAAAATGCTTCGTTTAATTTTTTCGGCTCATTAATACCGTTATTAATTGCTTTATCAACAATTCCCACAATAATTAGTAAGCTTGGAACTGATAAATTTGGCGTATTAAACTTATCTTGGATAGTAATCGGATATTTTGGATTTTTCGATCTGGGAATAGGTAGAGCTTTAACAAAAATTATTGCAGAAAAAATTGGATTAAGTCAATCCTCAGAAATTCCTGCTTATTTTTGGACATCTTTCTTATTAGTGTTTGTCTTTAGTTCTATATTAGGTATTTGTCTATATTTTTTTTCTGAAAAAATAATTCTTAATTTTTTTAAAATTCCTGTTGAAATTCAAATCGAAACAGTCAGATCTTTTAATTTGCTAATCTTAGCTATTCCAATCGTTTCAACTAGTGCTGGTATTAGAGGATTGTTGGAGGCCTATCAAAGATTCGATATAATTAACGTTATAAGAACTTTTTTGGGTGCACTTTCATTTTTAATACCGGTTTTAGTGCTGATGTTTACTACGAATTTATATTGGATTATCTTTTTTCTTGTTTTAACTAGGCTGTTATTTTGGTTGATTTTTCTAATAAGTTCTTTTTATGTAAATCCAGAAATATTTTTCAAGTTAAGAATCAACAAAAATTTAATAAAACCAATATTCAGGTTAAGCAGTTGGATGACTTTGTCGAACATTACAGTTCCGGTCATAACTTATAGTGATAGAATATTAGTTGCTTCTTTAATTTCTGCTACAGCATTAACATATTATGCGACACCTTATGAAATAATTACTAAGATGCTGATAATCCCGAGTGCCCTCACAGCAGTTTTATTTCCAACATTCGCAGCTAACTATTTAAATGATCCAAGTTCAGCAGTGACTTTATCTGACAAAGCGATGAAATACTTAGCAATAATTCTTTTCCCAATTATTAGTATAATTTTAGTATTCTCATACGACTTTCTGAAAATTTGGTTAGGAGAGGATTTTGCCTTAAACAGCTACCAGATTTTACAATTACTCTCAATAGGAATATTCTTCAATAGTTTAGCTTTTATACCTTTCTCTTTTATAGAGGGAATAGGTAGACCTGATGTAACAGCAAAGATTCAACTAATTGAGTTGCCAATTTATATATTGTTATTATGGTTTACTATTAGAATGGGAGGAATTTATGGTGCATCAATAGCTTTCTTTGCTAGAATGTTTATTGATTTTTTAATATTAGTTTATTTTTCAAAAAAGGTTGCTGGATTAAAATTTAGGTTTAATTTTAATAAACGAACAATTTATCTACTCTCATTTATCATATTTCTATCCTTAATTGTATATATACCATTCATTATACTGAAAATATTATTTTTGTCTTTATTTATGGTGTTTTTTTTAACTTATGCTTGGAAATATTTGCTCGATGTATCAGATAAATATTATATAAAATCTCTACTTAAATTTAATAGATGAATTACGAAAAAATAATTATGGAATTTTCACAACCCTCAGCTGAACAGAGAAGGATATCTACCATTATAGTTAATTGGAACGGATTTGAAGACACATATGAATGTTTGACTTCTATAAATAAACTTAAGAATACTTATTTATTGAATATTTTTGTAGTTGATAATGGATCTTCTGGGGAAGATTATTTATCCTTAAAAAAGAATTTTCCTGAAATTTTTTTTATTCGTTCAGATAGTAATCTTGGCTTTTCCGGTGGAAATAATCTTGGAATAAAGCTTGCCTTACAAAATAAAGCTGATTATTTACTTTTATTAAATAATGACACAGTTGTTGAGCCAAATTTTATTTCACAATTACTGAGAGTCTTTGAACTTGATGAAAATGCAGGTATAGCTTCTCCAAAAATTAATTATTACGATTCTCCTGACATTGTCTGGTCTGCCGGTGGCAGGATTAGCAAAATAAGAGGCTCAGGATTTGCATTAGGCAATATCAAAAGTGATTCTATCAGCGAAGAAATAAAAGAAGTGTCATTTGTTTCTGGCTGCTGTATGCTAATAAAAAAAGAGGTGTTTGATAAAGTAGGTTTCCTGGATGATGATTTTTTCCTCTACCTCGAAGATACAGATTTCTGCATACGTGTCAGGGATTCGGGGTTCAAAATTTTTGTGGCAAATAAGTCTGTTATTTATCATAAAGTAAGCAGGTCAACAATCAAATTAGAAAAACCTGTGTCGCTCTATTACACTACAAGAAACCGACTACTTTTAGTTAGGAAACACTTTAAAGCGTATTTGCCTGTTACATTTATTTATATAGCCCTAACTATGTCTTTAAAATCACTTTACTGGATATTCGTTGGGAAGGGAAATAATGGTAAAGCGGTTTTTCACGCCATAAAAGATTTTCTCAGAAATAAAAAAGGTAAGATTGATGAAAAAACTTATGGGAAACTCTGAATGAAAATTGGAATTGATGCAAGATTACTTAGTACTAAAATCAGAGGTACTGCCCGTTATTTGAAAAATATTCTTGATTATTTGCCAGAATTTGACCATCACAATAAATATTTTGTTTTTCAGTATGAAGATATTCAATGCAACAATGAATTTTACCAATACATTCTGATTAAAAGAAGTCGACTACCCCGTCAAATTTACGAGCATTTTTGGTTGAATTTTATCTTACCCAAAATTATTAAGGAATTTAATATAGATATTTTCTTTACTCCTTATGTTTTCGTTCCATTCAAAAAAGATGGTTGGAAAAATGTAATAGTCATACACGATGCTTTAACAAAAGTATGTGGTCAATATTACAGTTATCATTACAGAAAATACATGGATTTGTTAGTTCCACAATCTATCAAAAGAAGTGATGCAATTATTACCGTTTCTGAATCAGCGATGAGAGATATAATTAAACATTTTAATGCTCCCTACGATAAAATAAGTTTTTTACACTTATGGACCGATAAGAAATATAAACAGATAACTCTTTCTTTACAGGAAAAACAATTCTTATTAAAAAAATATAATATACCAGAAGAGTTTGTTCTTTTCGTAAGTGTACTTGAAGAAAGAAAAAATGTTTCGGGTATTATAAAAATATCTGACATCCTTTTTGGGAAAGGGTTCAACATTAACTTTGTTTTAGTTGGTAGGAAAGGTTTTGGATTCAATAAAATCAAGAATGAATTATTAAGACGAAAAGATAGAATACATATTCTAAGTGATATAGAAGATGATGATTTGGTCAAGATTTATAATATTGCTAAAGTTTTTATTTTCCCTTCTTTTTATGAAGGTTTTGGATTACCACCATTAGAAGCGATGAAATGTGGTGTGCCAGTAATCGCTTCAAACAATTCTTCGATGCCAGAGGTAGTTGGTGATGGAGGTTTAATGGGAGAAGCCACAGATTTTGAGTTTTTTGCTGAGAATATTATAAAGATTTTTACTGACGATACTTTTTATAAAATGATGAGGGAAATGTCCTTAAAGCAATCGGAAAAATTTAGTGCTGAAAATCATTTGATTAAATTGATTGAAATTTTTGATAACCTGAAATGATATTTATATAGGATAAATTTGTTATAATTATTATAAAATTTTTTGATAATGAAAATTCTACAGACTAATAAAGCTTATTATCCCAAAGTTGGAGGAATCGAAACTACAATTACGACTCTTTCGGAAGGCTTAGTGAAAGATTTTAATTTAATTGTTGATGTTCTAACCTGTCATCATAATTTCAATTTAACAACCAGAAATGAAAATATTAATGGCGTGAATATTAAGTACCTACCGACTTATGGTTTTTTACATTCACTACCGCTTAGTCCTGAATATTTTTTCTCTTTGGGAAAATATTCAGGAGATATTTTACATATTCACGAGCCGTTTCCTTTGAGTGATTTATCAGTTTTATTTAATAAAAAAATTAAAAAGAATTTTAGTAAAATTGTCGTTTCTTGGCACAGTGATATTATTCGCCAAAAGTGGAGTTTGGTTTTTTACGGCAGGTATATTTTTAGATTTTTGGAAATAGTTGACAAAATTATTGTCAGTAATCCTGCACTCATTAAAAATTCTGATTTCTTAAAGACTTTCAGCAAGAAATGTGAAGTAATTCCAATAGGAATCAATTTGGACTGGGCAAATTCTTCAGATAAAAATATTATCAAGAAAGATGTGCCAATTATTTTGAGTGTTGGAAGATTAGTTTACTACAAAGGATTTGAATATTTGATTGAAGCCATGAAAAATATAAATGGCGCAAAGCTTATTATTGTTGGTTCAGGTCCTCTCAAGAACAAATTGAGAAAGCAAATTATTAGTAATAATTTAACAAATAAAGTAGAGATTATTCCAGAGGTTGATAGAGAAACCCTAAATTCTCTCTTTAAAGCTTGTGATTTGTTTGTTCTTCCATCGATTAGAAAAAGTGAAACATTTGGAATTGTTCAAATAGAAGCTATGGCTTGTGGAAAACCTGTCGTTTGTACTGAAATTGGAACCGGTACAACTTTTATCAATCAGCACGGAGTCACTGGTTTAGTTGTACCACCAGAAGACTCCAAAGCCCTATCAAATGCAATTAATACAATATTAAATGATGAATCTCTGAGAAAATTTTTAAGTGAAAATGCAAAACATAGAGCATTAACGGAATTTAATGATCAGAAAATGGTTGCAAGAGTTTATGATTTATATAAAAGTTTATTTGAAAAAGAACCTTAAAATTTTATGTCGAAAAAATTAGAAAAATTCCTCCTCCTCATTACCGATTTCTTAATGATCAATCTTTCATTCATCATTTACTTTGCTTTGCGTGTTGAATCTGGTTTGTTTGATTTGGTTATTATGCCCGAGTTCTTTCTTCCGATGATTGCTCTTTATGTTTATTGGCTTTTGATTTTTACATTCGTCGGAATGTATCGATCCTGGTTCGCTGCCTCAAGATTTGATGAGATTTCTACCTTATTCAAAGCAACTTTCGTAGGAATTTTTATTCTCTTCTTTATACTCTTTCTTGACGATTACATCAATAATGTTTCTTCATCTACCAGAATATTGATATTCATTTATTGGGCTTTGCTGGTTGCTTTTGTTGGAACCGGAAGAATTGTAATCAGAAGCATTCAGCGAAATTTACTTATAAAAGGTTTTGGCAGAAGAAACGCAGTTATCATCGGATTTAACGAC
>CALHRB010000374.1 GCA_938038165.1 Candidatus Kapaibacterium sp.
TATAGTGATTTTAGATTTGGATTTGTTTTTCAATCTCCAACCCAAGATATTTAAAATATTGCTATAAACCTCTAATGTAGGTTTATTATTTAATTCCTTTAAGTTAAAATTTGAGACGTTTTCTTTTGTTAGTTTTGAATATCTATTTGGAATTTCAGCTGAATTTTCATAGAAAAAAATATAATTCAAAATTGGTTGAATAGTTGTTGAAAGGAAATCCTCAATTCTAATTTCGCTGATAGGGAATCTTCCTGAAGACTCGCTTGTTGCCCAAATTGATAATTTATCATCTTCTTTATTTATCTCTCTGAAAGTGTCAGCAACAAACATGGTGTCCAGCCGAATTGAAACCGAAGATATTTTTCTCAGGTTTCCTACTACAACTGTATCAAGATAGCTTGTTGTTCTTCCTTCCTTGATAAAATCCTGATCAATATCTGATTTTCTGATTCTTATAGTATCAACCAATTCTATATTTTCAATCTGATAATCAAGCTTTGTTTTATTTTTTTTCTCTGCTAATGGAACATATTTCAATATTACACCAGTTCGAATTGTATTGACATCCCACGAAAAATTCTTTGCGACATCGGAAAAACCATAACTAAATGAAATTTGAGGAGATACAATAAATTTTTCATTTATATCAATTGGAATATCATAAATCGCTCCGGCTACAAGAGAAGCTCTGAAACCATCAATCGGGACGAGATTATTGTCGTGATTTCGAGTTTTTGAGCCTTCGGGAAAAGTCAAGTCTATAGGACTTATGATTGATTCTTCATGTTCAACAACCCTTTCGAATCTAATTCCAATATTAAACCCTCCAATAAAAGATAATTTATCAACAAGCAGTATCTTAAGCAATGGTTCAAAAAGCAATGAGGTCAAATCCGTTGATAATTTGTGTCTTGATAGAATATTATATGGCTGATTATTTTTTTGCTGTCTTGATTGTATATTTGTATAAATATCGGCAAAATGAACAGAATATAATCCTTGAAACATTAAAGCATATTTATTGTTAAATGGATGTTCATAATAAACCCCTAAAATCATACCATAATTTTCGCCAAATGCAAATCTGGGGATACTATCATTTATTGAAGGTAATAACCTAATATCCGAAAAACTAAAATTATAAGAGACATTCAGAACAGACCCAATCTTAGGATATTCTTTTTTTAAAGTGTCTATTTCTTCTGAAAAACAGGAATATTGAAAAAAAAGAAAAAGCAGTAGAAATATCTTACCGTTAAGTAGCAACATCAATATTTTTTAGAATCCCATTAAAAAAAAACTTTTTATTTTGCAAAAACAATTTACAAAATATTTGAGTATTAATAGTTATGAAGAGTATTGATTTAACTAACCAAACAATCTGGCTCACCGGAGCAAGCAGAGGCATAGGAAGAGCAATAGCCGAAAAACTTATACCTACTAATGCCAATTTAGTTTTTAGTGCTTCCAGCAAGGATTCATTCAAAGATATGGTTTCAGCATTTACAGATTTATCTAATATTTATTTTTTCCCATTTGATCTGGGTCTTTATAAAGAAATCAAAAACACATATGAGCGAATTTCATCGATTTTTGGCAAGGTGGATATTCTTATAAATAATGCTGGAATTGGCATTTTCAAACTAATGACTGAAATGACACCTGAAGATTTTGACAAGGTTTTGTCAGTAAACTTCAAAGGGAGTTATTTCTGCATTCAGTCAGTTCTTCCCGAAATGATAAAACAACAATCCGGAATGATAATTAATATTTCATCTATAGCTGCAATTGACTATTTCGTTAGCGGTACTGTCTATGGAGCATCCAAAGCTGCTTTGACTTCGATGACTAATTCATTGAGAGAAGAGGTTCGAAATCATGGAATTAAAGTCATTGATATTCTGCCTGGTGCAACTGAAACAGAAATATGGGACAAAGAAAGCCTTGAAAACTTTTCTAACCGCATGATGAAACCTGAGGATATTGCTGATGTTGTTCTATCGGCAATTATATTAAATTCCAACCCAAGATTGATGACAGAATCAATTATTGTGAAACCTCAATTAGGCAACTTGTAAAAAAACTCCCGCAATTTTTGGTGCGGGAGTTTAATCAGCAGATATTTATAATTATCATCTCGCTATGACAAATGCTTTTGAATCAAAGTAAGGTCCTGAAATCATTCTAACGTAATAAACTCCTGAAGCTAAATTTTCGATAGGAACAATTGCCTGATATCTTCCAGATTCTAATTCATTACTGACGGGCACTCCTATAAGCTCGCCAATTGAATTTACTATCTCAAGTCTTGTATAGCCATCAAGGGCTACGTCATAAGTAAGTCTGATTGTTTCTCCGGTAACTGGATTTGGATCAATCGAATGTAATGAATATTGAACCTTGCCAAATACTATAGGCCTTAAATTTACAACACAGGTATTTATAACGACCTTGCCGGGTTCACCGCTTCTTGTAACGCAAACATCTCTTGAAAAAGCTGTTATGTTTGTTATTTCAACTGGGAAGTCTTTGATATCTGACAGCATAATTTGAAATCTGGGCAGGAATAGCGATAAAACACCATTCCCAGATATTGGATTGGTGCCTTTTGCTCTAATAGTTGTTCTATTGGTATTCGAATTGATGGGGGTTTCAATTGAACTTATTACCTGCCAGCTATTGTCAAGATTAGTCCCAATATTAACGTTGTTGGCAAATTTAAGCCATTTATTATTATAAACTACATCAAATTGGATTTCTGTAATTCCTGCCTCTGACCAATTTCCGCTTGTAGCTGTTACTTCAATGGGAATTACTATGCCTGGTGCTAAATTGTCATCTTTTGTGTATTCTTTAAGTTTAAGAGAAATTGGGACTGTGTATCCAGTTCCTTGAAGAAGGACATAATGATCATCACCAATTTCATCTGAGCTGTAAATTCTGGCTAATGCTGTAAAACTTCCTGTTCTGTCGGGTTTGAACCTGACATTGAAAGTGTTTGTTTGTTTCGATCCAATTGTTTGTGGGAAATTTGACTCTATAACAAAATTATTGATATCACCGGAAAAGATAACCACACTATCTATTACAGCATCTGTTGTTGAACTTGTATTAGTTATTCTGAAAGGTCTTACTGGTTCATCACACAATAAAACTAAGCCATAATTAATTGAATCATTGATTATTCCGCTTTCATAACCATAACCTACAACATAGTCAGATGTTGTAATGAAATTTATTGGTTCTGGACCAGTAACTGCATCGGACAATACGTCAACCGTCGTAATTCTCTCGTTGACAAAAGAAGGTGTGAAATAAACAGGTAATTTAATACTTTCGCCCCTCTTTAAGGTAAAATTGGAAGGTGGTTGATCAACCCAAACAAAATCGCCGGGATGTTTGGAAGTTGGACTCCATTTGATTTCACTAATATATAAATCTGCAGTTGTGCTCGTTGATTTAATTGTAACATAAGCAGTATTAGGATGCCTAGTTCCAACTAAAATCGCTGGTCTAAGAGTATCGCCATTAACTTCGATTTTTGGAAGAATGCCAAATCCTGCAAGATCGCCTACAACTGAGCCAGGAGTAATATTATCATTTGGATCAAACTCAGGAACAACAGTTGAGTTTAACTGTCCTTCAATCTGTGGTTCAAATTGAACAAAGACAACAATGTCAGTAACACCGATCGGACTACCAACAGGTTCTAAATTAACAGGAGTAACAGCAGGATCGGGAACCACTTTTGTTATCCTGAAATGAGGGCTTGTAG
>CALHRB010000375.1 GCA_938038165.1 Candidatus Kapaibacterium sp.
TTTTCAAATACTTTGTACAAAGTCCCATTTTCTGTAAATAAAGCTATTCTTGAACCGTTAAGTGCCAATGGAGAAATTAAAGCTCCTGAAGTGTCTTCTGCTATGTACTTATCAATATAAGCATTATAATTGTAAAAACTACCGTAATCCTCAAATGCAAAATCTTTTCGTGGTCCTCCAAATCCATTGAGATCAATATTATACAAAGGATCTTCTCTTTGACAGGATAGAAAAACAGTTAAAATTGAAAAACAAAAGAAAAAATTAATTTTCATAATTATAATTATTATTAAAATAAAATAGAATATTATTTAATCATAATATTTTGGAGAATGATTTAATCTTTGGCATTACGAACAAACCTGATCCCCAAATTCTTATAATTCCCATCATCGTAATGACGGGCAGAAGAGCGTAGCTTAGCAAAACCGTCCAAAAATGAACCACCTCTGTGAACTCTTTTTAAACCACTTTTTGGTCCTTTGGGATTTATAGTTTCAGATTGTTTGTAGTAATTTTCATCATACCAATCCCAACACCATTCGGAAACATTTCCATGTAAGTCATAAATTCCTAAGCTGTTTGGTTTCTTTTTACCTATTGGCTGAATTTTGAAACCCGAATTATTATTAAACCAAGCCAAATTTTCTATGCTATCATTTAAATTGTAATCTCCTTCATTTCCTGCTCTGCAGAAAAATTCCCACTCAGCTTCAGTTGGCAACCGAAAACCATTTGCATTAGTATCCCAAATTACGTTACCTTTATCAATTATGTAACAAGTATCATAATCAAACAGATTTGATAGATTATTGCAGAAAATAACGGCATCTAGCCACTGAATAGTATTAACAGGAAGTTTCTCGTCTATTTCTGAAGAAGGATTTGTGTCGCAAACAAAAGAATAAAGGTATTGGCTGACTTCGTATTTTGATACATAAATATTGTTCGTTATATTTACTCTGTGGGGAGGTTTCTCGTTAGACCAGCCATTTATAGAGCCTGTTTCGCTAATTCCATTCTTAACAAAGACGATCTCAATTTCCGGCAAATAATTAAAAATGATTTTTTGGGTATTGCTTGTATCGTTATTATTAACCACTTTTATATTTCCATTAAATTTTAGCTTGGGAAGTTTAATTCTGATGAATGTATTATTCCATTTTAAACAATCTTTGGATAAAATTTTGATATTGGAATCTAAAATAATAAAAGAACTATCTTGAGGCAAGCCAAAATTTTTGCCGTAAATAGTTATAACACTCCAAACCGCTGATTGAGAAGGCTGTATGGCAATAATTTCAGGTTTGGACGGTTGAATGAGTATGCCCTCCTGACATGCCGAGAAAACTATACAAGAAATCAATATTTTTATTAAGAATTTCAATCTAAATTAGTAATAATAATAAATCGAAAGTCAAAATTAGCAAAAATTAAACCACAAAAAGGTTTTTAAATTTTTTTATATTTTTATTGTAAGATTAATTAATTTGAAAAATAAAAAAAATAATGTATAGATTTTAAATTCTAAGGTTATGGAACCAACAAAGGAAAGACTAACTTTTATTGATGTAATGCGAGGAATCGCAGTTTTATGGATGATCGAAACTCATGTTAATGATGTGGTACTTTCAAATCATTTCAAGTCCGGCAGTTTCTATACATTATTAAACATTTCGAATGGAATGGTTGCTGTAAGCTTTTTATTTTGTGCGGGAGCAGGTTTTTGGCTGGCATCTATAAAAAAATTGAGTGATTACAGAAGTTTTAAACCACCGTTCTGGAGATATCTGAGGAGGCTTGGGTTGATTTTATTAATTGCTTATTGGCTTCATTTTCCGGCATTATCCCTAGATAAATTATATAAGTTGACTAATGCAGATTGGATAAGTTTTTTCCAGATAGATATATTACAAACAATTGTATATTCATCTTTAATAGCTATAATATTAGTGTTATTAATACCAGACTTCAGAATTCTTCCTGTTATTTTTTTGATTTTTACTTTTATCTTTGGCTTTTTGGCACCAATAGTTCTATCGTGGGATTCAATGTCCGTTTTACCGCCCTATATTGGAACTTTCTTTGCTAGATATCCAATATCAAAATTTCCACTATTTCCCTGGAGTGGTTATTTTTTTGGAGGTGCCGCTCTCACGGCTTTCTTTATGAGTTCCGAAAACAAAAAGAAACTCAGTATCTGGCTTTTTTCGGTATTCTTTGTCTTGATGTTCCTTTTGTTCTTTACAAGAGATTTAACAAATTATACTGATTCTTTTAAAGAATGGTGGATATCAAATCCTGCACATTTTCTATTTAGACTTAGCTGTGCTATATGGGTCTTCTCTTTTCTTTATTTGATTGAAAACATTTACAAGAATAATCAGGTTGGAAAGGTGCTACGTCTTTTCGGACAAGAATCGTTACTTGTTTATACTTTTCATTTGCTCTTAGTTTATGGATATGTTGCTAATTTTGGCATGAAATATTACGTAGGAAATCGACTAAACTGGATGGGTTCCTTCCTTATTATAATCGCTTTATGGTTTTTTTGTTATGCACTTGCTTTTGCCTGGAAATCGATAAAAGAAAAAGACATTAAAACAGCAAGATTGGTTTTAGTCGCAGTATTCCTTTTGTTCATAATTATATTTATCCTGAATCCGGCTTAGTAATTCAGCTTTATTGATTTCATTTGAAATCGAAATGATTCAAAATTGGAGTCTCAACATTAACCCTAACGGTTCTGTTGTAAAACCTGCCTTCGGGTAAATCATTATCATAAAGAGGATTGCTCTCGCCAAATCCAGTGTATGATTTAATTGTTGAATTGATAAATTTCCAGACAGTTAAAGCTCTTCTCCGGGATAAATCGAGATTATAGGTTTCATCTCCAACTCTGTCAGTAAAACCTTCGACCACAACATTTGAATTTTCATTTATATTTGAATTGATAAAATCCATTATTTTTGAGTTTATAGTCCCAAGATTAGCAGCATTAAAATCAAATAAAATCAGACTATATCTATCAATTCGTTTATCTCCTTCTTGTGTTAGAATCTTTTTGTGAACAGTGATATGGTCAACATTTATCTTTTCGACATTGCTTCTGATAATCCTATTGTAATTATCAGTGGCTTCAACTTGAAAATAAAACCCCTTTTTTAAATCATAAATCACATCTTGCCTTTCATTTAAGTCCCATAAAACAGAATCGGGCAAGATTCCATTGCTCTCGAAAGTTTTTATAATTTTGTCATCATTAAAGACACTAACCATCCATTTTTTTATCTTAGATCTTTTCTTATATTCTAAATTGAATTTTAGGAATAATGGGGTAACAAATCTTAGTGTATCGCTTGTAGTCAGGGGAGAGATTATATCCCAATCCTCAGATGTTATTTCTACACGTCTGTTTTCAGCCACACCATCAGTGTCATTCAGTGTAGAACTTTTCTGGGGCAGATTACGAGCTTTAA